>DGIN01000030.1 GCA_002387325.1 Bacteroidales bacterium UBA4621
GTGTCGAGCCCTATCAGGAAGCCACTACTACCAAGCCTTTTGAGGGCGGATATGCCAACGGCGGTTTCATACCTTTCGACCTGCGCCGCACACCCGAAGTGCAACTCGGCAGCCCCACCACCATATTTGCCGACCTCGGCTGGTTTGAGGGTGCCACACGCTTGGAGGTCTTTGTCAACGGCGCCAGCGTATTCTCCACCACCGACGAGAACAACGACTCTTTCACCATCGGCAAAGAGCAACTGAATATATGGGGCACCAACACGCTCAAACTGAAGTCCGACAACGGCATTGAGCAGACGGCGCAAATCAAGTACCCCGACTTTGTCTTCACCGCCACGCAGGGCAATCGCGACAGCATTATCGTGGAGTGGAATACCCTGCAAGACATACAGGCGTATTCCATCCGCCGCCGTGTGGCAAACACTGCGGACGCTTTCGTAGAGGTGGCTCTCGTGAGCGACACCACCCGCTGGGCGGACACCTCGGAAGAGACTTTTATCGGCGAGTTCGAGTACACCATTATGCCGCTACTGACCCATAACGAGGAGGCAGGTCCGCAACCCGCTGCCGTGATTGGCTACCGTGCGCAGGACATCGCCCGCCCTGTTACTATCACCCCCACCGAACACGGCACCGTAACCGCCGACAAACCCACTGCCCGCTATGGCGAAACGGTAACGCTCACTATCACCCCCGCCGAGGGCTACGCCTTCGAGCAACTGACTGTCTTGGACGGCGAAACGGAACTACCCGTAACCACCACCGCAGAAGGCACTTATACCTTCACTATGCCCGCCGCCGATGTGGTCGTCTCTGCCACGTTCAAGGCGGAAACAGGCATCTGGGACGCCACGGCAACAGACCTTGCTCCGCACAAAATCATCCGCCACGGACAGGTCTTTATCCTCCGCGGTGGCAAAGTATATACCCCAATGGGTGTAGAGGTCGGACAGATGAACGGACGCTAATGTCGGTTCATCACCACTATGCACAAATCATCATAGAAACGCTGATACTCCTTTTCGGAGATGGCTTTCGGGGCTGTCAGTACCACCAACGGGTGCGGCTGGCAGCCCTCTCTGTAGGCGGGGTGCCGGTGAGGGTAGGGATTAGTCAGAAAACCGCAATGCGTATAGAACCGCAGTCGTGCTGCCGAAATATCATCCACTATGGGGTCAATCTCCAGCAGAATGGTCTTGCCTTTCTGCTCGACAAACGCTTTGAGCACACGGCTTCCGTAGCCTTGCCCCCGCAGGCTGGAGTCAATGGCGAAATGCTCTATATAGATATAGGTGTCAAACTCCCAATAGGAGATAAAACCTGTCCACTTGCCATCGTCCGTATAGCCCGCCAGATGATACGCTGCCTGCTCGAAAGCCCACGCCTGTTGCGCCTCTGTGCGCTGCTCAAAGATGGGGAAACTGCTGCTGTACAATGCCTTAAACCGGCTGTACAACCTGTCGTCCATACGTCGGATATCTGTTTCTTGTATCATATTCTGTTTCGTCTGCTGCCGCAAAATTACTGCTTTTGAAACTAATACAATTTTCGCGGGTCTCTCGCGGGTCTTTCGCGGGCTGCAAAGTTACTGTTTTTGAAAATAATATACAAGATATGTGCTTTATTTGTAGCCCTTCAGAACAATCTGCTGTTTATTATGGGTAAAAATGTATATTTTATTTGATTTTCCAAGAAAAAAAACGTAACTTTGCAGCCGTTTTTGTAAAAATCAACTAACTTATTTATGTGTGGAATTGTAGGCTATATCGGAAAACGGGATGCATATCCTGTTCTCATCAAGGGGCTTCATCGCCTCGAATACCGCGGTTATGACAGTGCCGGTGTGGCACTTATCAGCCCGTCTGGCAAACTCAATGTATATAAAACAAAAGGTAAAGTCGCTGATTTGGAGGCGTTTGCTTCCGACAAAGATGTGAGTGGCACGGTCGGTATCGCCCATACACGTTGGGCTACCCATGGCGAACCAAATACCATCAATGCCCACCCGCACTACTCCGAGTCGGAGGAACTCGCTATCATCCACAATGGCATCATCGAGAACTACGCTGTACTCAAGCAGGGCTTGCAGCAGCACGGCTACACGTTCCGTTCCCAGACCGACACCGAGGTGCTGGTGCAACTCATCGAATATACCAAGCGTACCGACAAGGTGGACTTGAAAACTGCTGTCCAACTGGCTCTCAATCAGGTGGTTGGGGCGTATGCCATTGCGGTACTCGACCGCTCAAACCCAAACATCATCGTTGCCGCTCGCAAGGGCAGTCCGCTGGTGGTCGGTATCGGTCAGGACGAGTATTTCCTTGCTTCCGATGCCACCCCCATTGTCGAATATACCGACAAGGTGGTCTATATCAACGATGAGGAGGTGGTTACACTTGAGCGTGGCAAAGAACTTGACATCACCACTATCGGCAATGTCCGCAAGACACCCGAAATCAAACGGTTGGAGTTTACGCTCTCCCAGTTGGAGAAGGGTGGTTACCCGCATTTTATGATCAAGGAGATTTTTGAGCAGCCGCGCACGCTTGCCGATTCTATGCGCGGGCGGGTCAATATCGAGCATAACAACATCGCCCTCTCGGGATTCATCGACAACAAGGAGCGTTTCCTCAATGCCAAGCGTATCATCATTACCGCCTGCGGCACCTCGTGGCATGCGGGCTTGATAGCCATGTATGCTATGGAGGAGTTCGCGCAGGTGCCGGTCGAGGTGGAGTACTCCAGCGAGTTCCGTTACCGCAAGCCTGTCATTCACCCCGACGATGTGGTTATCGCCATCTCCCAGTCGGGCGAAACGGCGGATACCTTGGCGGCAATCCAACTGGCAAAAGAAAAGGGGGCGTTCATATTCTCTATCTGCAACGTGGTCGGTGCCTCTATTCCGCGCCTCTCCGACAGCGGTTGCTACACCCATGTCGGTCCGGAGATTGGTGTCGCTTCCACCAAGGCGTTCACCGCGCAGGTTACCGCCCTCACAATGCTTGCGCTCTGTATCGGGCGTGAGAAAAAGACCATCAGCGAAGAGAAATACCTCTCTATCGTCCGCGAACTGGCGCTTATTCCCGATAAAATAAAGACTATTCTCAATCAGGACAGTGCCATCGCCGAGTTTGCCAAGACGTTCACCTATGCGCAGAATTTTATCTATCTCGGGCGCGGGTATAACTACCCCGTGGCATTGGAGGGCGCACTCAAACTAAAGGAAATCAGTTATATACATGCCGAGGGCTATCCTGCTGCTGAGATGAAACACGGACCTATTGCCCTCATCTCGCAGGAGATGCCCGTGGTAGTCATTGCCCCCCATTGCGGTACCTACGAAAAAGTGGTGTCGAATATACAGGAAATCAAAGCACGCAAAGGACGCGTCATCAGTGTCGTTACGGAAGGCGACATACTCGTCAGCAATATGTCTGATTTTACGATTATTGTCCCACCCACCGAGGAGTGTCTCACGCCGCTGCTGACGGTCATCCCGCTGCAACTGCTGGCGTACCACATTGCCGTGGCAAAAGGCTGCGATGTCGATCAACCACGCAACCTCGCCAAGTCCGTAACCGTAGAGTAATAGCCCCCCGCAAAATTAACGGTCAATAAATAATCAATTAATGATTAATTAACGGCTGTTAACGGATAACTTTTTAGTGAACATTAATGGAAAAACCAATGGCTATTAGCGGAGTCCCTTTACGGAGTGTGGAAAAACAGAACATCTCGGAGATAGAAAAGTAAGATGGATGGTTATAGGATGGTTATAGGATGGTTATAGGATAGTTGATGGAAATATAGAACATTTCGGATACGAACCTATATGGAGATTTGCCACTGTGTGGTTGTTTTGTACAAGGTGGGGAGAATATGATTTGATATGAAGAAATGACAAGTGTCTGTACCATTATTTTTGCCGCTGTCTTGCCCGCATTCTTGCTGGTGCTGTATATATGGGGCAAAGACAAATACGATCGCGAACCGTTTTCGCAGATCGTGAAAGGCGTATTCTATGGCGTATTGTCGGCGGGGATTGCCTGTTTATTGGAAATCGGAATACAGATCTTCGGATTCGTACCACAAGAACCATCTACCTTTCTGCAAGCCGTATGGAAAGCCTTTGTCGGGGCGGCTATACCCGAGGAGTTTGCCAAACTGCTGATGCTCTGGCTCCTGCTGCGCAATAACCGCTATTTCAACGAGCGTTTCGACGGTATCGTCTATGCCTGCTGTATCGGAATGGGATTTGCCGCCACCGAAAACCTGATCTACCTGTTCAACAACATCTCGCAATGGGAAGGCGTGGCGGTACAACGCGCCGTCTTTGCCGTACCGGGACATTTCCTCTTTGCCGTAGCAATGGGCTATTTCTACTCTATGGTCTGTTTCGGAGACATCAGTTGGCGAAAGCGAAGCCGTATCTTCTGGATACCCGTACTGCTACACGGCACGTATGATTCGCTGCTGTTTATGGTCAATCTCGGTACAATGCTGAGCGGGCTGTTGCTGATTGTTTTTTATGTATTCTGTTGGGAAATGCTACGATACGGGCGCAAGAGTATCCGGGACAATATGGAGCGGGACCGCCAAGACCCCAACCAAATCGCCTACTGGAAAGAACGGTGATTTCTGATGTGTATGGGTTGATAGGTTTATCGGTTTATGCGTGGTGTGGATGGTTTTATGCGTTTAACCGACTGAACTTATCAACCTGTTGAACAACCAATAAACGGATAAACTCCTAAACGAATAAACAACCAAAATGGCAAAATACGAAGAAGTGATGCTTTCGCTGCGGCAGGGTAAGTATGCCCCTGTCTATATGCTCTGTGGCGAAGAACCGTACTATATAGACAAGGTAAGCGACTGGATAGAGACACACGTGCTGGACGAGATGGCGCGTGAGTTCGATCAGACCATCGTCTATGGCAAAGACCTCGCACCGGCTAACTCACCGGATATCGCACCAGTCATTGCTGCCGCACGCGGTTTTGCTATGATGGGCGGCAAAAAAGTGGTGCTGCTCAAAGAGGCGCAGCACGTCAAGAAATGGGAGGCACTGGGCTTCTATCTCGATAACCCGCAGCCCGATACTATTCTCGTCATCTGCTACAAATACGGTACACCCGACAAACGACAGACATGGTGGAAGAAATTGGAGAAAAGCGGGGCGGTCGTTATGCAGAGCGACAAACTGCGTGACTACCAGATAGAGAAATGGATTACCGACTATATCACACAGAAGAATCAGGAACTGCGGCAGCAGGGAAACGAGGTGAGTATCGACCCGCGGGTAACGCGTATCCTTGCCGACAATATAGGTACCGATCTGACAGCGGTTGCCGGTGCATTGCAAAAACTGATTGACGGGCGTCCCGCAGGGGTGAAAGTGATTGATTCCGCTTTGGTGGAACGCAACGTGGGTATCAGCAAAGACTTCAATGTCTTCGAGTTGCAAGCCGCTCTTATAAAAGGCGATGTGCTGAAAGCCAACCGTATCACGCAGTATTTTGCCACTGCCAAAGACCATCCGATGATTAAGGAACTCGGCGTGCTGTACGGTTTCTTTGTCAATCTGCTCATGTACCACTACCTGCCCGACAAGAACGAGCGTTCCGCCGCACAGGCGTTGGGCGTCAATCCCTATTTTGTCAAAGACTACGCTGCTGCCGCACGCCGATACCCCGCAGGAAAAGTCTTCCGTATCATCGGTTATTTCCGCAACACCGACGCCCGGCTCAAAGGTATCAACAACCCTTCCGCTACCGACTCCGACCTCTGGAAAGAACTCATCTACAAGATTATGCACTGATTCCGGCGGAAGCAGAACATTAGTATCAAACAGGGCTGTCTGACAAGTGTAGGCAGCCTCTTTTCAATGTCGTTTTTCCGGTGTTTTCTTAGACTTATTAAACACTCTCAAGTCCGTTTCAACGAGGCTTAGGAAACATTTGGTGCCAACTGCCGGATAAACGCCGTTTTTCGTGAGGTTTTCCCTGCTTTTAATTGTCTTTTGATGTGAAATCCACTGTTTAATCTGATTAAATGGTAAAAACAAGGAGTTTTTGACGCAATTATTTTGATTTTTGCAGAAAAATAACGAAAAATCACGTAAAAGTTTGCGTATGTCATAGAAATGCTGTACTTTTGCACCCGAAAACAAAAAACAACGTGCAACCAACAATGCGGCAAAGCCGCCATAAACCACAATACAATATGAGCAACATTCGATTTGAAGCATTGAAGAATGCGTGGAGCCATGAACCGGTGGAAGTGAAAAACCCGGTCAAACGGGCGAGTGTCATTTTTGCGCAGAACGTGTTCACGCGCGAGAAAATGAAAGAGTACATCGCCAGCAACGTCCTCGAGCAACTCTTCGACCTCATGGACAACGAGAAGACGCTGAGCCGCGACATCGCCAACAGCGTGGCTATCGGTATGAAAAAATGGGCAATGGAGCAGGGGGCCACCCACTACACCCACTGGTTCCAACCCCTCACGGGCGGCACGGCGGAGAAACACGATGCATTCCTTAGTTTCAGCGGGGACGGTGCGCCGATGGAGGAGTTTTCGGGAAGTGTCCTGTATCAGCAGGAACCCGATGCCAGTAGTTTCCCGAGCGGCGGTATCCGCAACACGTTTGAGGCACGCGGCTACTCGGCTTGGGACCCCTCGTCCCCTGCTTTCGTGATTGGTGACCGCCTCTGTATTCCTACTATCTTTGTCGCTTATACAGGCGAGGCTCTCGACTACAAGACACCGCTTTTGCGCTCTATTTCTGCCGTCAACAAAGCCGCTGTGGCTGTAGCCAACTATTTCGACCGCAATGTCAAACGCGTCTATAGTTATCTCGGCTGGGAGCAGGAGTATTTCCTTGTGGACGAGGCTTTGTTCGCTGCGCGTCCCGACCTCGTGATGACAGGGCGTACACTGATGGGGCATTATGCCAGCAAGAGCCAGCAGTTGGACGACCACTATTTCGGTATCATTCCCGAGCGTGTGCTCAATTTTATGACCGAACTCGAAATCGAGTCGATGAAACTCGGTATTCCCGTCAAAACACGCCACAACGAAGTGGCACCCAACCAGTTTGAGTTGGCACCTATCTATGAGGAGTCGAACCTTGCCTCCGACCACAACCAACTCGTGATGTCGCTTATGGAACAGGTGGCACGCCGACACCATTTCCGCGTCCTGCTCCACGAGAAACCTTTCGGCGGTGTCAACGGTTCGGGCAAACACTGCAACTGGTCGTTGGGAACCAATACGGGCGTCAACCTGCTTGCACCGGGCAAGAACCCCTATCAGAACCTGCAATTCGTTACGTTCCTGGTCAATGTCTTGATGGCGGTACAGCGTCATAACGGACTGCTCAAAGCCTCTATCATTTCGGCTACCAATGCCCATCGTCTCGGTGCCAACGAAGCACCTCCCGCTATCATCTCGGTCTTCCTCGGTACGCAAATCACCGAGGCACTCAACCAGATCGAGCATGCCGATCTGGACAAGGGTATCATTATCAACGCCAAGAAAGAGATGAAACTCGGGGTGGGCAATATCCCGGAGATTCTGCTCGACAACACCGACCGCAACCGTACTTCGCCTTTCGCTTTCACGGGCAACCGTTTCGAGTTCCGTGCCGTCGGCTCGTCGGCCAACTGCGGTGCCGCTATGCTCGCGCTCAATGCTGCCGTGGCTGAGCAACTGATGCTTTTCCGAGAGGAAGTGGATGCACTCATTGAGAAAGGCGAAGCCAAAGAACGGGCATTGTTTGCGGTTATCAAACGGCTTTTGCATGAGTGCCACGCTATCCGTTTCGATGGCAACGGCTACAGCGACGAATGGAAAGAAGAAGCCCGCAAACGCGGTTTGGATTGTGAGACAAGCGCACCGCTTATCATTGATAATTACCTGAGCAATACATCGGTCGAGATGTTCGCCAAGACACGCGTGCTGACCAAAGCCGAGTTGCTCTCCCGCTGCGAAGTCAAATGGGAGAACTATTCCATGAAATTGCAGATAGAATCGCGTGTTCTCGGCGATTTGGTTATCAACCATGTCCTGCCCGCTGCCAAACGCTACCAGACAATGCTACTGCAAAACGTGCTGAGTGTCAAACAGATTTTCCCCGAAGACGAAGTCGGCAAACTCAATCAGCAGGACTATATCATCATTCGCCAGATTGAGCAACATGCTGCGGCTATCATAGAAGGGGTGGAGAAGATGAATGTCGCACGCAAACACGCCAATCATATTGAGAACCAGCGTGAGCGGGCCATCGCTTTCCACGACAGCATCGTGCCGCTGATGGAGGACATCCGCAAGCATGTGGACGACATCGAGATGGTAGTGGATGACGAACTATGGACACTTCCCAAGTACCGCGAAATGCTCTTTATCCATTGATAGTCTGTTTCTTGAAAAAGATTGTGTACTGTGTAAATCCTACGGGCTGATAGTCCGTAGGATTTGCCGTTTTCAAATATATTTCAAAAATATTTGAATCATATTTGACCATATTTGGCGAAAAATTAACGATAAATGACGGCAATAACAGTGAAGAAAATACCATGGCAACCGCATCAGACATTAATGCTTTTGCTATGGTGTAGTACTAAAATTTATTTCGCAAATGCCATCGACGGGGACGCGGACACCATCGTCCGCGGTCGGTTTGGCACAAACCGTATGAATGTGCAACGTTTGTGAAGTTTGTGGAGACGACGCGTCTCGCATCGTTAAGTTACAACTAACCACCGTTAAGTTACGACTAATATCTTTAATGGTCAATTAACGGACATTAATGGAAACTTGAAAATGAACGAAAAAATGAAACTGCCTTTCACCAAGATGCAAGGTCTTGGCAACGACTATATCTATATCGATGCCCGTATGCGCGAGATACCGGATTTGCCCGCCCTTGCACAACGCCTCAGCGACCGCCATTTCGGCATCGGCGGCGACGGCATTGTGCTGATTACCAAGAGTGCAACCTGCGATTTCGGTATGCGTATCTTCAATGCCGACGGATCGGAAGCGCAGATGTGCGGCAATGCTTCGCGATGCATCGGCAAGTATGTCTATGAACGCGGACTGACTCATAAAACAACGCTCACACTCGATACCCTTGCGGGGGTGAAAACGCTTTCGCTGCACCTCAATAACGGCAAAGTCGAATCCGTCTCCGTGGATATGGGGCTGCCCCGTTATCTCGGGCAGGTACAACTCACCATCGGCAACGAGACTTTTGCTTTGGAGCGGGTGGATATGGGCAATCCGCATGCGGTCTGTTTGGCTACGGACAAGCAGATATTGGATAAGGTGCTGACTGCGGGGGAGCAGATAGAAAAACACCCGTTCTTTGCACCTGAACGCACGAATGTCGAGTTTGTCTGTGTCCGCAACCGTCGCGAATTGGATATGCGCGTCTGGGAGCGTGGCAGCGCGGAAACACTCGCATGCGGAACAGGGGCTTGCGCCGCTGTAGTGGCTGCACGGCAGCGTAATATGACGGACGATGAACTACAGGTGCATCTGCTCGGCGGAGACTTGCGCATCGCTTTCCTGCATAACGGGCATATAGAGATGACTGGAGGAGCGGAGTTTGTTTTCGATGGAGATGTGAAAATATAATAAAAATAATGGACAAAGAACAGGTCTGTATTCCCCCCCCTGCAAATATTCACTTTATGCATTTTGGTACTTCTGTATAACCATTACGTAGAAAAGACGTAGAAAGGACGTAGAAAGAAAAGGCTTTTATGCGGAGGTTCTGCCGCCTTTTTATTCACTTTATTCACTATTTGCATTGCATAAACTGTATAAATGTTTTGATATAAGGCATCTGCCTACTCGGTATGTTAATTATTAATTTTTAATTGTTAATCGAAATATGATACACATCAATAGCAATTTCTGCCGCCTGCGGGCAGCATATCTCTTTACCGAAATTCAACAGCGTACCGACGCTTATATTGCCCGAAACCCGGACAAGCAGGTTATCCGTTTGGGCATCGGTGATGTGCGGGGACCCCTTGTGCCCGCAGTCATTGAGGCGATGCAGCGTGCTGTAGCCGAGCAGGCTGACCCGCGCACGTTCCATGGTTATGGCTTGGAGCAGGGAGCAGAGTGGATGCGCCGGTCAATAGCCGATTTCGACTACCGTCGTCGGGGTATCGAACTGGATATCGACGAGGTCTTTGTTTCCGATGGCGCGGGCAGCGACCTTGGCAACCTGAGTGATATCCTCGACACACGCAACCGGGTGGCGATAGCCGACCCCGTCTATCCTGCATATGTGGACGTCAATGTGATGGCGGGACGTGCCGGCGAATGGACGGACAACCGCTGGAGCGACTTGATTATGCTTCCTTGTACGCCCGACAATGCTTTCTGTCCTGACTTTCCCGACGAAGTACCCGATGTGATTTATCTCTGTTCGCCCAACAACCCGACCGGCACCGCCCTTACCCGTGCGCAACTCACCGCGTGGGTCGATTATGCCCGCCTGCACCATAGTCTGATTATCTTCGATTCTGCCTACGAAGCATTTATCCGAAGCACCGATGTGCCGCATAGTATCTACGAGATTGAGGGGGCGAAAGAGGTGGCTATCGAAGTGCGCAGTTTCAGCAAGACAGCCGGTTTTACGGGGGTAAGATGCGGCTATACCATAGTGCCGAAAGCCCTTGTGGGGTGCAACGACAAGGGCGAAAACGTATCGCTCAATGCACTGTGGTATCGACGCCAATGCACCAAGTACAACGGCACAAGTTATATCTCTATGCGTGGTGCGCAAGCGGTTCTCAATGATGAGGGACATCGTCAGGTAATGGAGCAGATCAACGGATATATGCGCAATGCCGATATGATACGCAACTGCCTGTCCTCATGCGGTTTTGAGGTCTATGGCGGACAGGACGGACCCTATGTTTGGGTGCGTGCGCCGCACAATATGGACTCGTGGGCGTTCTTCGACCAACTCCTGCAAACCTGCCAGATCGTCTGTACACCGGGAGTCGGATTCGGCTCAAACGGTGCAGGCTTCGTACGCTTCTCGGCATTCGGTTCCTCCGACCAGGCCGCAGAGGCTATGCTGCGCATCAAAAGTACACTTTGATACGTGGTTATACCCAACCCGCGTTATAACAAGGTTACTATAAGCAAATGAGGCTGTCTAACAAGTTAGATGGTCTCTTTTGTGCATTTGGCAGTGTGGAGACGATGCGTCCCGCGTCGTTATCGCCTTCGCTGAACTATAAATGTACCCTGATATGTCTTTGGAAGGTAGATACCGTTTTGATGCCCATTGTGCCATTTTCTACTTTTATATTACTATTTTGATGCGCTTGCCCTGATTATTTTTCTATAATAGTTGTGTATTTCGAATATTATTAGTACTTTTGTACCATAAAATGTTCTGCTATGACATTTTAATTTCCATTATGGAACAAGTCTATAGATATAACAATCCATATTATGACAAAGAAACTATCATTACTACTCTTGCTTGCCGCTATGTTTTGCGGCATGAGTGCCTATGCCGCGCCGGGCGGCACATTCAAACAAGTGGAGCATCCAGGGGCTTTCCCGACTCCGCAAAACGTAATTGCCTCGATTGACGAGTATTCAAACATTACGCTTGAGTGGGATGGCGTACACTGGCCTGCTGACGGTTATCCTTTGGAGATTGACGGACGCACGCTGCCGCACGACACGCTCATTTACTACGGAATATCCTATCGTAAGAGAAAAAGCGGCACTACGGAGTGGGGGGACTGGTATGATAACAGTAGCACAGCGAATAGGTGGGCGTACAGTTATGGCGTACGAGGTGAGTTCCTTGAGCATGTAACCTGGAAACCGTATTGGAAAGCAGAGGCAGGATATTACTACCAATTCCGCGTACAATGTACATGCAATCCCGTTTGGCGTGGAAAAGACACATATCGCGAACCATACGAAGACCCTGACCCGACGCAGGACTGCTATTTCAGCGAATGGTCCGATACCGTGCAGGCATACCGTACCCTCGACAAACTGGCAATCACCGAGGCAAGCACTTCCCACCCTCTGAATGGATACACCTCCATCAGTGTCAAGTACACCTACACCTCCTCGCGCGAGGCAGAGGGCGAGGATCCGTTGTATTTCACCTTCAAGGTCATTGAGATCCCCGACCCGGAGCCGGGCACTACCCCTGAAGCCCCTGCTGAAGGAGGGAAACCCTACGCACGGAGGGACGGAACACCGCTTGACGTACAGTCGCTCACGCTGACACCGCCCAATACGACAACGTCGAAAAAGATTACTGCGGACAATTTCGCTCTGACCTCTTCTGTCGATGCGGGAATCATCACTTGGAGCGCATATCAGGATTTGAAGAACTACTACCACGACAATGTAACCATCTGGATACAAGGCTGGGCAAAATCCGAGACCGAGGGCGGTGAACCGCGTCTCGTGGTGGACGAAGCCATCGGGGAAATCAGCCTCGACACGCGTCCTTGTACCGCGAAACCGGGTACCGATACCAACGGCACACCCGCAGTGATACTCACGTGGCCGAAAGAACCAACCGCTGCAACGTATAAGATTATTCGTGGAATCAATAATGTCAATAATACGTATGCAACCATTGCCGACAATGTCGCCGATACGATATTTGTGGACACGGATGTTCAGCCCGCTGTCCGCTATGCCTACCAAGTGATAGCCAAAGATTCTACCGGCAAAGAGTTTGTCGCAAGCAGCCCGTTCTATGGCTACAGCCAATTGGATTCGCTCTCTATAGCAGGTATTCAGCCGCAGTCGCCGTGGAACGGCAAGTTGGACATCTTCGCCAAGTACAAGACGGCACGCGATGACTGGACATGGGACGGCACACCCTATTTCAAGTTGACCGCCAAAGCGGGAGACAAGGTGTTGGACGTAAAGACGCTTTCCATGATAGTTTTCCTGCCAAGCGACACGACATCATGGTCGCTTAATCCGAACCGTTTCAAGTTTGAAGATGGTGTCTCGGATTGCCGTCTCGTATGGGACGCAGGTACCGACATTGGTGCGCAGTACCTTGACCAACTCACCCTGACCATCGAGTGTGCAAGTGTTGAACCTGACCGCACGGATGTCCCTGCAAAGGCATGGACGGGCGGCACGGCATCGTACACTATCGGGCATTTCGACACCCGCAGCCCACGCGTGGTGAATCTTGCGGCAGGGACACCGGTATATGCCGACCTCGTTTGGTTTGATGGTGCGACAAAAGCCGATGTCTTCTGCAACGGCACAAAGGTCTTTGAACTGCCGGATGAGGCGGGCAACACGCGCGGCAGCATTACTTTGGGCAAGAACGAACTGAACATCTGGGGCGAGAACGAACTGAAACTTGTTCCCGACAAGGGCGAACCGTGGACGGGTGTCATCAAATATCCCGACTTCGACTTCTCGATATCGAAGGGCGTAAAGAGCGGCATCAAACTTATGTGGTGGAGCCTCATCGACCAGAATGCCGTGAGCGGCTACCAGATACAGCGGCGCATAATGGGTTCGACGGATGCCTTCGAGGCAGTCCAAACCGTGGGACCTGACGTGATGACTTACACCGACAAGACGGCGGAAGAGGCTACTATCTATGAATATACGGTTGTGCCGCTGAACTCCGACGGCGAACCCATCGGTCCTGTTCCGTCGCCCCGGAGCGGCGGCTACCGCACGCTTGAGAAGATAGAGTTTGTGCAGGCACGCCAGTTCTATCCGTGGAGCACGCGAGTTGCTATTGACATCTACTACAAGAGCGCACGCCAATCGTCCACCGACGGCGAAGTAATTTACGCCCTCAAAGCCAAGATGGCGGATGGTACGGAGATACCTATTAAGAGAGAGAATCTAACCCTTGAGACGGTGGACGGGCTGCACCTCCTTCCTAACGACATCCCGTTCGGCTCAAAAAGTTTGCCTTCGGGGGCGACGACACGTCTCTGGTGGAATGCTCCGGCAGACCTTACTGTGCCACTCTCGTCGAGTGTCATCTCGGGCATCACGCTGCAAGTAGTACCGACCCTCGCTGAGGGTGCCCCCGCAGGAGCGAAACCCGCACCCGCAACGGTTACCTCAGCAGGCATCACGGTGGACTTGCGCACAAAGCGTACCGTAACGCCGGGTGAGCATATACCTGTTGTATGGGAATGGTGGCGTACGGACAGTCGCGTAGAAGCGCATGACAACAACAACTTCTACGTCAAACCGGAAGGCAGCGAGACGGACGAGACTATGGTATGGCACACCCCCGAACATTCGGGCGAAGGAACGATTGAGGTACCCCTCGTAAACGATGACCTGTGGCCGAGTTTCCGTCTCGTCAAGCGCGAGATGAACACCGACGACACGGACGAGACGAATCAGATAACACTCACCAGTGAAGTCCTCTTCCAAATGCCGGTGGCTGTGCCGCAGAACGTACAGGCAACCCGCGGAAACACCGATGCCCTTACCCTCACATGGGACGCTGTGCCTTACGCATATAGGTATCAGATTGAAATCACTACCATCGATGAACGAGGCGGTACGACAATGAGAACGCAGTACGTCTTCGATGGCACCCAATACATCGACCAAAATGCCCCTGCATTGGGTATTGTAGGCTATAAGGTGCAGGCGTGCTTCCCGAATTATGTAACGAGCGACATGTCAGAGCAGGTTGTCGGCTGGAAGGCTATCGACCAAGTGGAACTGAAAGGTGTCTCCACACGCCGCCCGTGGAACGGCACGGTGGATATAGACCTTACCTACAAGACGGTGCGCAACCAGTTTGCACGACTGACAGGCACCAACCTGCCCGACAGGCAAGTCTCCATCACGGCAAAGACCGCAGATGGTGCGGCGTTCCTCGTCCAATCACTTATGAAAGAGACGCTGGAAGGCGATATTATTTGGCGCGAGAAGGTGGACGGAAAGTCTCCGTTTACTCTTGGAAACGCCGGTCGTATCACCGACCATATCACATGGGACGCACCGGCGGATGCACCGCGTATGCATGATCCTAATTCCGTGATTACTATCACGCTACAGGGCGACGAGTACAGCGAAGAAATCAAGTTTGAGCGCACTTTCGACTTGGATACCCGCATAGGGGTTATTGACGTATCGTCTTCCGAGGTGAATATCCCTATCCCATGGTCCACACGTTGGGCAAAGCCGGAGGTGAAAGAGGGGACGCTCGGCTTCGGCGAAAACGATGCATGGTGGAAGCAGACGGCAGTGCTGACAGATATTACTGACAACGCGAACCCCAAGGAGATTCTGAGAACCGAGGCAAGACTCGGCGAGGGTACGGTCAACACATGGACACCGAAGAAGTGGGGCTATAATACGCTTACGCTGATACTCCGCCCTATCAGTGGCAGCAACGAACAAACGGAGTACGCTGCAACCTTCAATGTAGTACCCGATTTCACGTTCACCGCCACACAAGGCAGCAACCGCGACAGCATTATCTTGGAGTGGAACCGGCAAGGAGGCATACACACCTATTCTATCCGTCGCCGTGCGGCACACACCAACGATGCCTTTACGGAGGTGGCTATCTGCACCGACACCACCCGTTGGGCGGACACATCCTTCGAGACCATAGTGGGCGAGTTCGAGTACACCATCATGCCGCTGAACACTGACGGCACGGACGCATGGACGCAGTTCACCCCCGTAGTGGGCTACCGCGCATTGGATATAACCCGCCCCGTTACTATTATATCGAATGTTGCCGGTGCTGTAACCACCGACAAACAGACTGCCCGCTATGGTGAGACAGTAACGCTCACAATCCCGTCCGTGGCAGGCTATATCTTGGAGCAATACCGTGTCATGGACGGCGAAACGCCGCTGACACTCGTCCCCGCCGCCGAAGAGGGCAAATATACCTTTACCATGCCCGCAGGTGAGGTGGTGGTAGCAGTCTCCTACAAGGCGATAGACTACGATGTTACCCTTGTGCCTTCGGTAAGCGGCACCGTAACTGCCGACAAAGAGACGGCGCACATCGGTGAGACCGTAACGCTGACCGTAACACCCAACAAGGGATACGAGTTGGACGAAATCCATGTGATGTTCGGTGAGACGCAACTGACCATGGTTTCGGAGGGCGAAGGCATTCATACCTTCACTATGCCCGCAGGCAATGTTGTCATATCCGTTCTGTTCAAGGAAGCCACCGGCACGGATGTCATTGCTCCCAATGCAGTGAAGGCTACCACACGCAA
>DGIN01000058.1:0-1177 GCA_002387325.1 Bacteroidales bacterium UBA4621
CACATAGTGATTGCCGTCAAGTCCATAATCTTCAGTCCTTTAGCGAGGATATCATCGTAGGTGATTTCATCGTACTTGGTGGCTGTTGGGTCTTTCTCCGGGTCGGCAGTGTAGATACCGTCCACGCGGGTACCCTTGAACATAATGTCGGCTTCGAGTTCGATAGCACGCAGTGCGGAAGCGGTGTCGGTAGTAAAATAGGGGTTGCCCGTACCGCCCGCAACAATGACGATATTGCCTTTGTCGAGGAGACGGAGGGCTTTCGCCTTGCTGTAATACTCGCCTACGGGTTCCATTCGGACGGAGGTGAGGACACGCACTTTCTGCCCGATTGATTCGAGAGCGGACTGGAGTGCGAGCGAGTTGATGACAGTAGCGAGCATACCCATCTGATCGCCTTTGACCCGGTCGAAGCCTTTTTGGCTGCCGCTCAATCCGCGGAATATATTTCCGCCACCGATGACAATACCAATCTGTACGCCGAGGTCGGCAATCTGTTTGATTTGGCGGGCATAGGCGGCAAGGCGTTGTTCATCGATGCCATAGCCTTTCTGCCCCATCAGGCTCTCGCCAGAGAGTTTGAGGAGAATACGTTTGTACATGGTTTGTTTGGGGATAATGTTCTCAGTCGGGTCTGTCAACGGAGCGACTTCGGCAGGTGCGGGCTGTTGGTACCACGACGCATACATTGCGTAGTTGTGGGCAATCTTGCGGTTGATCTCGTTGGTCTGTGCGGCTTCGGCTTTCTTGATAAACTTGGCCGGCACACCGCCCCACACCTCGTATGCTCCAATCTTAGTGCCTTTGAGTACCAATGCCCCCGCAGCCACGATAGCCCCTTCGCCGACCTCGACATCATCAAGCAGCGTGGAGCCCATACCAATGAGAGCATAGTCTCGGATATGCGCCCCGTGGATGGTTACATTGTGCCCGACGGAGACATAATCGCCAATCTCGATAGTGGATTTCTGATAGAGAGTGTGAAGGACAGATCCGTCCTGTATATTCACGTGGTTGCCAAGGCGAATGGAATTGACATCGCCGCGCAGGACTGCATTGAACCAAATGGAACAACCGTCGCCGATGATAGTATCACCGACGATGGTTGCATTTGGGGCTATAAAGCAATCCTTACCTATCTGCGGTGTAAAACCGCGAACGGGAAGAAGGAACATAC
>DGIN01000058.1:1304-16971 GCA_002387325.1 Bacteroidales bacterium UBA4621
AGGGCTGCACCACCAATCAGACCGCCGTCCACATCGGGGTTGGCGAACAGTTCGGCAGCATTCTTGTCGTTGCAACTGCCGCCATATAGGATAGTGGTGTCGTCAGCCACAGCCTGACCGTATTGCGCTGCTACGAGCGAACGGAGATAAGCGTGCATCTCCTGTGCCTGTGCGGGAGTAGCGGTAAGACCGGTACCGATAGCCCAAACGGGTTCGTAAGCCAGGGTGATGTTCTTCCACTCCTCGGCGGTGAGGTTAAATACCGAGCCTTCGAGTTGTGCCTTAACCACCTCGTTCTGCTTACCTGCCTCGCGCTCCTCTTTGACCTCGCCGATGCAGAAGATGACCTTCAGACCATTAGCGAGAGCGAGACGCACTTTCTCGCGGAGGATAGCATAGTCCTCGTGGTAGTAAGCACGACGCTCCGAGTGCCCAAGGATGCAGTATTCAGCACCTGTCGATTTGACCATTTCGGCACTTACCTCGCCCGTGTAAGCCCCCTTCTCGTGGTCAGCGCAGTTCTCTGCAGCGACCTTGATAGGAGTATCTTTAAGCAATTCGGCTACGGTAGCCAAATGGATAAACGGCGTGCCGACAACGACAGCGCACGAGGGGTTCTTTACTGCTTCTTTCAGTTCGGTAGCCAGGGCTACACCTTCTTGCAGGGTCTTGTTCATTTTCCAGTTGCCTGCAACCATTTTTGTTCTCATAAAGTTTATGTTTAATTTGTTGTTTATATGTTTATGGGTTGAATGGGCTGAACTTATCTGAACTTATCAACTTATTCAACTACGTATAAACCTCTCAACTACTCAATTCTATTCCGGAGATTGTATTTATCAATAATTGTGCCGTTTTGAATGACGATGACACCCGGATTAGCACGGACGATGGTCTTGAGTGTTACGGGGTCGCACGTACAGAATACATTCTCAGGGTGGTTGAACGGTGTAACCATATTGCTTATTTCATCACCGTTGATGCCAAAACAGAAGAGTTCGATGTCCTGTTCGCCGGAACCTGTGAGGATATAGAATGGTTTGTTTTTATTGATACAACGGTGGTAAAGTGCTGTTATTTTGTCAATCTGCTTCAAGTCGGTCTTGGCAAGGTCATACATAATGACCAAAGTAACAGGCACTTTTGATTCGAGAATATCGTAGGTGATGTCGTTGTAATCAAGCGTGAGAATTTCAAAATCGTGTATCTTGGGTTCGTAGCCTTTCTTTACCAGTACGGATTTTTGGTCAACGAATGTCCATGTGCTGTCGCCTTTCGGATAGTTGTCGAGAGTAAATTCCTGCTGTACACCGTCTTTTTCATAGATGAAAGTGGTGGCATATTGATCGGGTTCTGCATTGTCCGGTATCTCCATCAGTTCGGGGATATTGTTGCCAATTTTATAGGGGCGGAAATCCAATAACGGCAGGTGCGTATGCGTGTATAGCATTAGTCCGGACACAATAGCGAGTCCGACAACGGCGATGCCCAACTCTACTCCCCATACAAATGTCTGCGGAATATAACGTTTGGTGCAAAGTAAGACAATGACAAGCACCGTCAGAACAACATTCTTCCAAAAAGTAGCCCAATTACTGATGACCAGTGCATCACCGAAACAACCGCAATCGCTTACGGGATTTTTAATGGCGATATAGAGCGTCAGTGGCAACATTACGGCATAGAAAACCAGAGAAAGCCAACTTGTCCAAGAGGTGCGGACGTTGAAAAGCATACAGAAACCAAGCGTGAACTCAATGGCGATGAGACACACGGCTGCGGCTCCAGCGAGGGGCAGCAGGTCTGTGAAGAACCCGCCGAAGGCTTTGAGGTAGTCTTCAATCTTGTAGGTTGTGCCAAGCGGATCAACGGCTTTGACGAACCCCGAAAAGAGAAAAGTGAGTGCCAGCAACGTGCGAGCCACGGAGCCGACAACGTGGAGCGGTTTACTTTGTTTCATTTTGGTCATATAGTTTAATCAGATAAAACACAGCATAGTTGAGCATATCGAAGTAGTTGCCGTCTGCACCTTCGGAGATGAGGGTGTGGTTATCGTTGGCGGCAATCGATTTGTTGCGGTTGATTTTGGTAAGGATGATGTCGGTTAGCGATGACGGAAACATATCCCGCCATGCCTCGCCGTAGTCGTGGTTTTTGCGGAGCATCAGTGCTTTCGCCTCGGCAGTGTAGTGGTCGTATAGTTCGGTCGCCTGTTCGGTAGACATATCCACCGAGTCGGCAAACCCTTCGCGCAGTTGGATAAGTCCCATCACGGAATAGTTGACGATAGCCATCATTTCGCCTTCGATTGATTCGCCCACGAGATTCACGCCGGTAGTCTCTATCTCACGCACGCGCTTGGCTTTGATAAAGAGTTGGTCGTTGACGGTTTGCGGGCGCATAATTCGCCAACTGGGACCGTAGTCTTTCATTTTCAGCACAAAGATGCGCCGGCATCGTGCAATCACTTCGTTGTATTGTTCTGCAGTATTCATTATTGTATCAAAATTTTGGTTGCTTCACCATCACAACGGACTATATAGACTCCTGCTGCAGGTACAACAAAACGTGCATAGCGGGTGTTGCGTACACAGGCTATGATACGTCCTGCAATGTCGGCAAGATATATGGTGGTGTAGTCAGTAGTCTGCACTTCCACGCTATGCTCTATGACACGTATCGTATTACTATTGAGTGCATTATGCATAGCCGTAGATTGCTGATAGAAGATGGCGGTTAGCGTAGTATCGGACGAGATAACCACCGAGCGTTTGCTGTTGGTATCGCCATCACTCCAACGCTCAAACAGATAGCCTTCTTCAGGGGTTGCCTCAATGCTGATGGTGGTTCCTGTCAAATATTTGTCTAACCACGGGCGTGCCGAAACCGTACCGCCTTCGTCTGCCGAAAGGGTCAGCGTGTAGTAAAGTTGCGGGGCATTTCTCTTCGCAAAGAGGGCTTCTATATGCGCCGCCGATTCCACTATGTGGAGAAGCGGGTTTCCTGTGGTTTGCACACCGTCTATAAGCCAATGGCTGAACGTGTGGTTCTCATCGGGGTGAGCGAAGACAGTCAGCAAATCACCGTCATTGTAAGAATGAATCCCTGCGGTTGGGGTAGTGGTACCGCCATCGGCTTCCGCTATCTTTATCTTGTAGGACATCACTGCTTCAAACGATGCGGTGAGAGTGGTGTCCCCTATGAGGATAATGGTACGGACGGCATCCGTATTGTCATCGCTCCAGCGTTGGAAACGATAGCCGGTATCTGGGGTCGCTTCTATCTGGATGCTTGTGCCAATAGGGTATTTACCATTCACTTCCGCATTGACCGTACCACCGGACAATCCGGCGATGGTTAATTGATATTCTTCCGGTTGTGCAGTGGTGTTTATGGTAAATGTAGTGGTTTGTTCGTCCCCTATTATATATCGCTCGTATCTGTCCACAGGGGTAATTTCAAGGCTGTATTCACCGTTTTCAAGATTGGTTATGCGGTAATATCTTGTGTCAATGATTGTGTCTTGCCGGTTACTGCACGCTACCAGATATTTGGGTGCATTGCTCGTCCAACTTGCCGTTGCTGTTGAGCCGTTGCAAACTGCTTTCAGGTTGCTGATGGTATAGTCGGGTGTGTCCGCCACCTTGAACGAACCACCATTGGCGAAGCCCATCGTGTTCCCGTTTGCGTCCAGTGCATACACCTGCCACGTATAGTAACCATTGATGTCGAATGTCAGCGAAACAGGAACGGACTCTACATCGGCATAGTAATATACTTTTCCGTTTAGGACAATGCGGATTCGGTATTGCGGTGCAGGAACGTCAGCATCCCACGCAAAATAGTAGGTGGTGCTATCGTGGGTGGTTGCCACAAGATTGGTCGGCAGATAGGGATTTTCCAATGTGGTAAAATTCTCTCCCTGCACAAAGTCGGAGATAGGCACCAGGTTATCATTTACTGCCCGCACTTGCCAACCGAATGTATAAGCACCTGTGAAAATCAGTCCGAGATTCTTACTGTCGCGATAATACGTGCTGTATGATTCGCTCCCAACCTGCTTCAGACGCACCTCATAACTGGCGTTCTTAGGCGAATCCCATATGAAATCCGCACCTGCTACAGAAACGGATACTTGCAGATTAGTGGGAAGATAGATGTCTGTAAATGCATCACATTCACCGATATACAGATTCCAATAGTTCGCAGTTTCTTCGGTAGAATTTGAGTTCTCGCCCATCAGCAAACACGTGTTGCCGTATGGGAACTTGGGCGAAAAATAGGTTTGCTGCGCCACATCGGGAGTGGTTAATACACATTCAATGGAATCTGTAGCAAGTGTCAGGTTTACCGACCACCAGTTATTGCTTTCTTCTTGTGGAAGAATGGTATATAGTTTTCCGTCTGCCCGGAAGTACACCAGCAATCCGTTTGAGGTATCCAACCCGCTTGTTTCCGGTACGTGTATGCGAATGGCAAACTCGTGTTTTTCCGGCGCTTTGGCGTGGTAATAAACATAGCCTCGTGGCAGCTCCGGTGTAACGGAAGCATACTTCTGCAATGGCGAACAAACGACCACTGTATCACCGACAGCCAATTCTTCGCCTGTGGCAAAGCACACATTATTCAGCCAATAGGTGTTGTAGCAATAGAGATGCCCGTCGGTTGTACCATCATCGGAGATATAAAAACGTGCCGAACCGTTGTTTTTTATTTGTTCGGGTGTGTTCACCAACTGTGATACCACACCGCGCACCAGATACGGCACAGCGGTAGCATCGGCATCCGGCAAAGTGGCAATCAGGTTCTTTGCTTCGGCTACAGTAAGCGATGTGATAGTCTTGTTTTCTAAAGATGAGTAGTCTAAATTTTTGTCCGACACATTATATTTCCCAATCAGCAAATCATCTTCCGACAGCGAACACGTGATGGTATAGATTTTCTTGTTGCCGACCAACTCAATGTTGAATACATACTTTCCTAATGAATCAATCGTTACAGTTGTCACTCCGGAACTGAAAGAATCAGAATAAGCGGTTCCGTTTCCGCCGGCATAGTTGATAGCCGTCAGTCCGTTTTCGGAATAGAGCGTCCCCGCATCAATGCTGTTGCGGAAAAGGTAAGTACCGACTATCGAACTGCGGTCGGTTGGAATAAGCCCCAACTGTAAAGCGGTACCCGCTACCACCACGCCATTTTGCATTTTGTAGTCTGCCGTATGAAGTTCGACCTGCAAGAAATTAACCTCGTAGTAATCCGTATAATCAAAGATATAGGCATCGGCAAAGTTCAAGTCCGCCTTATCCTCTTGGTTTACATTGCCTTCGCCGAGGAAAACCGAGTCTGCGGTTACGGTCAACGGAAAACGGCGTTCCCCGCGGGCTATTCTTGTCAGTATAGGATAGGCGGTGTTGCTGTTATCGGGCAGCACGCCCAGTGCCAATTCGTACTCGCCGGCAGACAGACTCGACACACTGCGATAAACGGTGTAGGGGGTGGTATAGTAATGCCCCGGTGGGAGATTGTAGTTGGCGTAGATGGGCATTTGGGTGTAGTATTGCCCGTCTTTATAAATAATGTATGTGATTTTTCCTTTCGAAACCGTTACACCCGAGTTTTGGAACGGGTTGATGCTGAACGCAAGGTTCTCGTTGATACCTATACGGCGTTGCGAGACGCATTTGACTGTATCTGCCATAATCAGCGGAATGGAGTCTCCGCCTTGATTAGGTTGAATCCCTGTAAAAGCACAAACACTCTCCGTGAAACCTTGTCCGCTGGCGGCACCGCCCGTACCCTGCCCGTACGGGTTCATTGCCGAGATGGCAAAATATCCGTTGCTGTAGCCGTCCCAGCCCCAGTTGATATGCACATATCCGTTGGTTTGCATACCGTCCAGCACGAAAGCATGCCCCTCGTCATTGGTGGTGCGTCCGCTCATAAAAATCGGGTGTCCTGCCTGCAAATCTTGTGCGATGATACCGAGCATTTCGCTTTCGTCCATATAATCTTTTGGCAGAACACGTATAGCGGCGTCATAATCAAAATAGCGAATCAAAGCCTGCAACGCCGAGTTGCTGACTGCCCCGCTGCCGCCATTGGTATTGGTGTCATAGTTCATATCGCACGCGATACCCATATGCGACATCAGCGTTGCTACTGCATCCGCTTGCGTGGTGGTGTAACCGGCTCCGCTATAGACCGGCAACATATCCGCCCAGTTGTAGGTGGTACTGCCGAAATTGGCTGATAGCGTCTGCCCGTTCCATGTATAGGAGTGCGAACCTTTCCCCTTGACAGGGTATTGATAGTGGTACATTATCTGAGTTGCTGCCGTAGCCACACAGCCCGTCACGCAACGGTCTCCGTTTAAGATCGGACATAGATTGTTGTAAGGCTCATCCTGCCCCCATTCAATACTCCCCAAGAGAGGCGAGACGGCGGGGTAGGTGGTGTCATCGGTGGTTTGTCGGAGGGCGGGCTGTTGCGAGGCACGTGCTATCTCATCGGCGTACATTTGCAGCCAGAAACGCATATTGGCAGGCATCTCTTGTTCATCGAAAGAACCGTTGTCGGCATAACCGAGAATGGTACGGGTATTGTCCTCTGCCGACACAATGACGAAACCGCTGTCTTGCTGCGTGTTGTTGAAGATGTAGAGTGCAGGGGTATTATCCGGCTGTGCCTGCGTGTATGCCAAGCGCATCGGTTGCACCGCAGAAGACGACATCTTGGCACGTTGCATACGCAGTGCAACGGGTTGATACTGACTTGCAGCAAAGCGACCTGCAATCTCTGCCGCCTCTTGGGCGGTGCGGGGTGCTGCCACAGACACAAGTGCCCACAGCAAACAACCTGCAAAAGTAAGTAGATGTCTCTTCATAAGGCTTAATTGATTTGGAGGGTTATGTCATATAAAAGGTCTCCTGTTCGCTACGCTCACAAAAAATTCTTGCCGCTTGCGGCATAGGAAACAAAACACTTCACGCTAATACCCGTATGCACTCTTCCACGCTGACCAACTGTTGTTCGCCGGTGCCCATATTCTTGAGCATCATCTTCTGTGCTGTCATCTCATCGCCGCCGATAATCGCCACGTACGGGATATGTTTTGCATCGGCATAACCCATCTGTTTCTTCATCTTGGCAGGCTCGGGATAAACCTCCACACGCACCCCCGTTTCACGCAGCGTGCGTGCCAATGACAGGGCATAACGCAGTTCGTCCTGTCCGAAAGCGGCAAAAAGCAGTCGGGTGGTACTTTGTAGGTCAGCGGGATAGAGATTGAGTTCGGTCAGTACGTCGTAGATACGGTCTGCGCCAAACGAGATACCCACACCGCTCACATCGGGCATACCGAAGATACCCGTCAAGTTGTCATATCGTCCTCCGCCGGTGATACTGCCCATTTGCACGTCAAGGGCTTTCACTTCGAAAATAGCCCCTGTATAATAGTTCAGCCCGCGTGCCAGGCACAAATCCAGTTCTATATTCAACCCGACTGCCGTTGTCTCGCAGAGGTCGAATATCGTCCGCAGTTCCTCAATACCTTTTTTGCCAATCTCGGATGCCGCGAGAATACTCTCCAACCGGTCGAGTTTGTCGGTGTTGCTGCCGTTGAGGTCAAGTATCGGCTGCAATGCCTCCACTGCTTCGGCGGGCAGACCCTTTTCGAGCAGTTCTTTGTTTACATTCTCAATCCCGATTTTGTCTAATTTGTCGATAGCCACCGTGATGTCGATGATTTTGTCGGGCTGCCCGATTACCTCGGCGATACCTGCCAGAATCTTGCGGTTATTGATATGCAGGCATACACGGATGCCCAAGCGGCGGTACACTTCCTCCACAATCTGTATCAACTCCACTTCGCTTACGAACGAGTGGGTGCCGATGACATCCACATCGCACTGGTAGAACTCGCGGTAACGCCCTTTCTGCGGACGGTCGGCACGCCAGACAGGCTGTATCTGAAAACGCTTGAAGGGGAACTGTATCTCGTCGCGGTGTTGCACCACAAAGCGCGCAAAAGGCACGGTCAGGTCGTAGCGCAACCCCTTTTCGCTTACGGTGTTTGTGGCTTTGCCGATACTCAGGTCGGTCTGCCCCATTTGCCCGCGCAGCGGCGTCAGCCAGTCGCCCGAATTGAGTATCTTGAAGAGCAGTTTGTCCCCCTCCTCGCCGTATTTGCCCATCAGCGTGCTGAGGTTCTCCATAGCGGGGGTCTCAATCTGTTGAAATCCGTAGAGCGCAAACACGCTCTTGATGGTATCAAAGATATAGTTACGACGCGCCATCTCTATTGGTGAGAAGTCGCGCGTACCCTTTGGAATACTTGGTTTCTGTGCCATATTCTTGTTGCGGTTCTCCCGCTGTTGTTTATTTGTTTCTGGTGTATTTATAGTTCTTATAGTATTTCTATTTCCCGAACAGTTCCCTGTATATTTTCTCCGTTGCGCCGAGTTCGCTTTCCACATACTCCCTTGCCTTGCGTCCGAGTGTCTCGTGGTCGACAAGTGCATCATCCAACTGTTTTTCCAACTCGCGGTAATTATTCACCGAAAAACCTGCGCCCGCCTGTATCAAACCTTTTGCTTCGCGGAAATGCCGGTAGTTCGGACCGAACAGCACCGGCACGCCATAGACGGCAGCCTCTATCGTATTGTGTATCCCTACGCCGAACCCGCCGCCGATATATGCCACTTGCCCGTACTGGTAAATAGAGGACAGCATACCTATCGTGTCAATAAGCAGCGTCTGGCAATGCATAATATTGAGCGGGGTTGCCTCGGTGAAACGCACATACCTGCCGTGAAAAATCTGAAATATCTCGTGCAGGTGTTTGTCGTGTATCTCGTGCGGCACCAACACTAATTTTGTGTCGGGGTGTTCGTCTATATAGCGTGCCAGCAGTTCTTCGTCCTGCGACCACGTACTGCCGGCAACAATCACTTTCGGTGCATTAAACGTAAAACGCTCCACCACAGGCAGTTGCTTGGCGTGTCCCGCTATCTCATTCACACGATCGAACCGCGTATCGCCTGCCACCGATGTGTGCGTTATGCCGTGCGCTTGCAGCAGTTCTATGGATGCACGGTCTTGTACATAGATATGCGTGAAACAGTGCAGCAGTTTGAGATACGGCTTGCCCCACGGCAGGAAAAACAACTGCTTCGGACGGAAAATAGCCGATATGCTGTAAGTACGCACGTTGCGTTTGTGCAGTTCTTTCAAATAGGCAGGCCAGAACTCATATTTCACAAATATCGCCATCGCAGGCTGTACCTCCTCGGCAAACGCACGGGCGTTGCGCTTTGTGGCAAAGGGCAGATACGTAACCAAATCCACCTCGCTGTAATTCTTGCGCAGTTCGTAACCCGATGGCGAAAAGAACGTGAGCAGGATAGGCGTTTTCGGCTGTTCCTTGCGCAAACGCTCAATAATCGGGCGTGCCTGCTCAAACTCGCCCACAGAGGCTGCGTGAAACCACACCACGCCCCCGAAAAGGTGATTTTGCTTATATGTTTTTATCTGTTGTAGTGCTTCTTTTTGCCCCCGTACCAGCAACTTTGCTTTTCTGTGTCCGAACAAAGCCGCAATACGCAGCAGGAGAAAGTATATACCCATAATCTGCCAAATGTATAAATCGCACAAAGATACTGCTTTTTTTTGAAATATCATAATTATTCGTGTATATTTGTCTTGATTTGTGCCTTATTCAGTTTTTTTTTGTAATTTTGCATGCCCAATGCGTCCCATGAGACGATTAAAAATTTAACGGTCAATTAACGGCAATTAACGGAGTCTTATACCCGATAATGTTTTTAATGGTTCTTAAAAGGAAACAAAGGAATTTAACGAAAAACGGAATATGGAGAAAAGTACAGTCATTCTGGCAATTGAATCAAGTTGCGATGACACCTCGTCGGCGGTCATCAAAGACGGCATCCTGCTGAGCAACGTCATTGCCTCGCAGAAAGTGCATGAGGAGTACGGCGGCGTGGTACCCGAGTTGGCAAGCCGTGCGCACCAACTCAATATAGTCCCCGTGGTGGACACGGCGTTGAAGCGTGCGGGGGTGGACAAGTCGGAGTTGTCGGCTATCGCTTTTACACGCGGTCCCGGTCTGCTCGGCAGTTTGCTGGTAGGTACCTCTTTTGCCAAAGGGCTGGCAATCTCGCTGGGCATCCCCCTCATTGATGTCAACCACCTGCAGGGGCATGTGCTGGCGCATTTTGTCGAACCGTCGGAGGCACTCAAAGCCGCTACCCCGAGTATGGCGGGTGTGGAGATCAGGCACCCCTCGTTCCCGTTCCTGTGTCTGTTGGTCAGCGGTGGCAACAGCCAGATTGTGCTTGTCAAAGCCTACAACGATATGCAGATCATCGGGCAGACCATCGATGATGCAGCAGGCGAAGCCTTCGACAAGTGCGCCAAAGTGATGGGCTTGCCCTATCCCGGAGGTCCGTGGATAGACAAACTCGCCAAGCAGGGCGATCCGGCGGTCTATCATTTCGCCAAACCGAACATCGCAGGCTACGACTATTCGTTCTCGGGGCTGAAGACCTCTTTCCTCTATACGTTGCGCGATATGATGCGTGCCGAGCAGGTGGATTCGGTGGACGCACTGGCGGAATGCGTGCCGATGCTGCGGGAGAACCTCTGCGCCGCTTTGCAGCAGACGGTAATAGATATCCTGATGAAAAAACTCAAGAAAGCGGCTTTCGACCTCGGCATACGCCAAGTGGCGGTTGCCGGCGGCGTGAGTGCCAACAGCGGTCTGCGTCAGACCTTTGTGGACTATGGCAGAAAATACGGCTGGCAGGTGTTTATCCCGCCCTTCTCGTTTACGACCGACAATGCCGCTATGGTCTGCCAAGCGGGCTATTTCAAGTATCTCGACCACGACTTCTGCCCCCTCGACCTTGTCCCCTATGCCAAAACGCAAATCTAATGCACAATGCATAATGAAAAGTAAGGAGGATATAAGGTGGATGTAAGGTGGGTAGTCCATTCAATGCATAATGAAAAAGTCCTGTGGATGTCCTGAGGATGTCGGGTGGATAACCTCTCTATCCTATAACCATCCTAATAACGATCCTATAACAAATTCAAGCCGAAAAAAATAACGGTCAGTTACACGATAATTAACGTTCCTTTCAAAATGCCAACTTGCAGGCAAATACGTTCCGCCCTCGCGCCTTACGCCGACATCATCATTTTTGTCGTTACCCTGCTTGTGGCAAATTATTTCTGGAAATTCACCATACACGGTGACGAGGGCGGTATGATGGTTACGTGGTTCGGACTGGACATCACCGCCCCTTTCGATTGCCTCGCACGCCATATCACCCGTGAGGTCTATTGGCTCATCTGTCTTTTTCGCGATACCTGTACGCTGACAAGCCCAACTACCTATTATTTTGATTCGGGTGTCGGTACATACATAGCATGGAGTTGCACCCCCCTCAAACAGTCGTTTATATGGCTTTGCCTGCTGCTTGCCACACGCGGCGGTTGGATACACAAAATCTGGTATATCCCCTTGGGGTGGGGGGGCATCTATGTATTCAATATCCTCAGGATATTCGCCATTTCTCTCTTGACCGAGTTCCACCCCGATTGGTTCGATTTCCTTCATACCTACCTCTTCAAGTACTTTTTCTATGGTATGATGTTCCTCCTTTGGCTGCTTTTTGTCAATAAAGTACGCTATATCGGCAAAACCAAATAGTCCTTTGTCCATTGTCCTAAAAGTACTTTTTGTTAAGAATAACCGTCCGCTTGTTTTTCTCTTTGCGGCTTTTGTTGCATATCTCAAAATAAAACACTACCTTTGCCGCATAAATCAATTGCTATATGAAACGTTTTTCTTTGGTCATACTTTGTGCCGTATTGGCACTCGGTGCTATGGCACAAGACATCATCGTTACTACCGATGCCGAGCGTATCAATGCCAAAATCGTAGAAGTCTCCTCTTACGACATCCTCTACAAACAGGCATCCGACCTCGACGGACCTACCACACGCCTCCCGTTGTCCAATATCGTGTCCATCCTCTTTGAGGACGGGCGGGTCTCGGTCTTCAACAACGACCTGAAAAATCCTGCACTCTATGACAAAGTGGTGCGGCAACCGCTCCTGCCCGGTGTTATAACCAAGCAGAAGAATACCTATTTCCTCACCGAAGACACGCAGGTGACCAAGATGAGCGAAGAAGCCTACTTGAAATTTATAGAGAACAACTGCCCTGAAGCGTGGCGGAGTTACCTGCGCGGGCAGCAGTTGTGGTCGCTTGGTTGGCGCTTCTTCGGAGCGGGCTTGTGTATGGAGGCGGTTGGTATACCCGTGTACTTCGTCGGACTCAATTTGCAGAACAAAAGCCAAATCAACGACCCCAACAGCAATTACGGAATAGGGATGTCCTTGGCGGGTATTATAATGATGGCAGGCGGTGGCGTTTGCGAAATTGCATCCGTTCCGTTGCTCTCCGTGGGATGCAGGAAACGCCGTCATTCCCACGAGGTGTACAACAACTGCTACTATCTGCAACACCCTGTCAAAGATAAAACGGAAACCGCTACACCCCCTGTTTCGCTCAATCTGCAAGCCACGGCGGACGGTCTCGGCGTGGCTCTCAAATTCTGAATAAATTCTAAATGCATAAAAGAGACTGCCTACACTTGTCAGGCAGTCTCTTTTCAAGTTGTTTTTTCGTTGTCTTTTTAGACATGTTAGACAGTCTCTTTTTATGTATTTAATGTTGTCAGAAACATGACCTGTGAGCGTCTTTAATCGCACAGCGAGAACAGATCCTCGCGCGGATTGACAAGCATAACCGGTACCTGCGAACGGCTGATGGCGTGCCGCTCCGGGGGACCGAAAAGAATATCATCCAAACCGTAGTCGCGGCTTGCGGTCAGAACAAGCAAATCGTGCTGGAAATCACGTTGCCGCTCGCTTGACTCGCGCACAAGAGAAAAACTGTCTTTCTTGGCTTCCTGTATCTCGTATGTAATTGCTTCCCCTGTACGCTCCGACACAGAGCGGATGTGCGTGGCTATCCGGTTGGTGTTTTGCAGGGCGTGACTTCCATAGTCGTGCGCTTTCAGAAGTATGATATGCGCACCCGTCTTGCGTGCGATATAGGTGCATATCTCTGCCTTGTACACCTCTTCTTCCAACATACTGACCGGAACCAAAATACGGTGCAGAGGCTTGATATTCATCGTGGTGGTGATAAACACGTATGGACGCCGTTCTTCACGGCAGGCGTTGAGATGGTGCTGTATCGTGCGCGATGTGTTGGCGCACTCTATCAACCGTATGTCTTCATTGTCGTCCCAAAGCATGCTATTTGATATTGCGTTTGTCTAACTGATGACGATATTCTACGGCTGCGGCGGCATGCTGACCGTAATGCGCGGAAAATATGTGCGTACCCGAAAAATCAGGATTGGCGCACATGTAGAGATAATCCGTAGCCGGCGCATTCAGTACCACATCAAGGGTAGCCGGTGCAGCACACCGTATCGGACCGGGAGGAAGACCCGGATACTTGTACGTGTTATAGGGCGAATCAATGGCGAGATGGCGTTTCAGTACACGCCGCAACTTGAAATCGCCATTGGCGTAGATAACCGTCGGACACGACTGAAGAAGCATACCCTTATGCACACGGTTAAGATACAGACTTGCCACTATCGGCAGTTCGTCCTTCTTGTGTGTCTCTCCCTCAACGATTGAAGCCACAATGGCTACCTCAACAGGCGTCAAACCTATAGAATCCGCTTTGTGCCGCCGCTCCTCGTTCCAAAAACGGTTGTACTCCTTGTACATACGCTCGAATAACTGGTCAGGGGAAATGGTCCAATAGACCTCATAAGTGTTCGGGATAAACAGACAAATCGCCGTCTCCTTGTTCAGACCGTATTGCGCCATATATTCATCGCTCTCAAGACGGCGGAGAATATCCGCACTGTCCAAAAGCAGACCGGACGCTATCTTGCCCGCCAACTGCTCGCGGGTGCGGATATAGTGGTTGAAAGTAAGACGCACGGGCGTCTGCTCCCCTGATTGCAGGCGGCGGATAAAATAACGGTCACCCATTATGGCAGGGAAACGATAGAAACCTGCTTGGGGAGCAACCAACCCCATCTTCTCGGCATGCCAATCAAAGGACCACCGTGAACCAATCTCGTAATCGGTCTCCACTATGCTCATCACCGAATCCAAGGTGCCGGCGGGGTAGATATGATACCCGTGCTGTTCTCCGTCATACGAACGGAGATTGCTGATGTGCAGGCGGTAATACTGCTCTATACAAACCACACCCGCCGCAACTGTCAGCACGCCCGATATAATCAGAATAATCTTATAACTTTTCTTCATAAATAAATCTCTGAAACGTTGCTCCCCACCTTTCAAGGGGAAGACCTCTACATATTCGCATTGTAGTACTTCGGATTGCCCGTTACCTCCTCACCCGCAAAACCCGCTTTGGTATAGGGGTAATCCGCTGCGGGAAGTTCCAGTTCGGCAAGCGTCTGACCCTCCAGACGCCCGTGAAACTCGTCTATCTCCCATTTCAATCCGTCCTCCGCAGGAACTATATAACGGGTCTTCTCAATAATACCGGGCAGACACAAATCCAGCAACTCACGCGCATCGGCGACATCTATCTCTTTCTCCCACTCAAAACGGACAATACCGGACTGGCAGCGGGCGGACTTGATGGTCAGAAACGCACGACCGCCGCGTATGCGCACGCGGATAGTACGTTCCTTGTCCTTGCACAGGTAACCCTGCACAATCTCGTAATGATCAGTCGCTTGTGTACGGTAGGAAGTGTTGGTAACAAGAAACTTGCGTTCTATCTCTGTATTTTGCATAACTGTAAGCGTGTCTTCAATTGGCTCAGGCAATATAAACGAAAAGCAGGCAAGCAAAAATCGATGCAAAGGTACGACAAAAAAGTGATATATACAAAAAAAGCACAAAAACGCCGCATAAGATTTGCATAAATGGGAAATTAGTTGTACCTTTGCACCCGCTTTTGAGAAAAAGCAACAATTTTTCAGACAAACAACTGTCAGAGCGCAACCACGGTTATACATCAATAGTATTCCCGGATAGGGCGCAACGGAGAGATGGGTGAGTGGCTGAAACCAACAGTTTGCTAAACTGTCGTACGGGTAACCGTACCGGGGGTTCGAATCCCCCTTTCTCCGCAAAGAGGCTGTCTAACAAGTGTAGACAGCCTCTTTGCTATGTCGTTTTTCCGTAAAATATACCGTAGGACAGGGGACGCGGACGCCACGTCCGCGGTCAAGTCGTCAGACTTGTTTGTTTTCTGCTGTTTCTTAAACTTGTCAGACACCCTCTTTTGTGCATTTATTGGTGAGAGTGTGCAACTATTGCTGGTGGACAACGCCGGTGGGGAGACATGAAGCGTGAGGCAGGTGCGAAGCACTGAATACCGTAGCGACACGAAGCCCCGTGGGCTGAGTAGAACTCCTTATCGTCCCGCAGCGTCAAAAGTGTAGCAACGTGAAACGTAAGCTATGTGTGCATAATACACCGACCTCGTGTCTTCTATCGCTCGTGTCGTACTTAGCCTTGTATTGTCTCTATATAACCACATCGGGTTATTAACGGGTTATTAACGGGT
>DGIN01000058.1:17047-25129 GCA_002387325.1 Bacteroidales bacterium UBA4621
TTCAGCATACTATGCCGAGAGTATAACGGGTGTTTACTCTGCCATCGGCACCAACTCTCCGCTGTGGATGCAACGGCCTGGACAAGTCGGAATACGCCATTCCGGAGATGTGAACGCCACGTCCGCGGTCGGTTTGATACAAACCGAGTGGATTTTGCTGTGCTTATGGAGACAACGCATCTCGCGTCGTTATCGGCTATAGCCGCCCCTTGTTATCCTGTATCGGGAAAACGTCCTGGAATTTTCGCATTTTTGTTTGCATATATGCGGAAAAATATGTACTTTTGCGCTGGTTTTGCTGAAAACGGGGTGCGTTTATTGGGTATCGGACTATTCGACAGACCTGTTATCTCTGCTGCAACAGCCTCGCAGGCAGGTGCAGCGGGATGTGATTGAAACCATTATGAAAAAGAAACCATACTTAGACAACCACGGTAAGGCACTCCCTTATCCTTGGTTAATCAACACAATGTTGTGTTTGGTGGGCGGAAGCCAGATGTTGCGGCTGCGGTTTTGGAGCAGGCATCCGCACCACGCTGCGGAAAGGACATTGCGCGATATCCTGACCATCTCGCGCAATACCGTTTACGGCAAAGAACATCATTTCGATATTATCCTCTCTGCCACCAATGCCGACGACCTGTTCAGGCTCTATCGACAATATGTACCGGTAAACGACAGTTTCGAAACATTGCGCCCTTACGTGGAACGCTGCAAACACGGCGAGGAAAATATCCTTTTTCCCGGTAAACCGGATATGTACGCCACCACATCGGGGACTACCAGTGAACCTAAGTGGATTCCGATGACGCACAAGTACCTCAAAGACGTGTACGGCAAGATGTCCCATATATGGACGTGGAACTTTGTCAAACACCGCAACCGTATCTTTGGCGGGCATATATTCCCCATTGTGGGAAAGGAGGTGGAGGGGTATGCACCCGACGGCACATTGTTCGGCTCGGTGAGCGGTGTTTTGGTACGCGATATACCTCCTATTATAAAGAAACATTATGTGGCTCCCGCCTCTGTGATGTCAATTGCCGACTACAACGCACGCAACTATACGCTGATGCGTCTGGCTATGCAGCACCGTGATGTAACGCTTTGGGCGACCGCCAACCCGTCAACTATACTCGAACTGATGCGCACCGTGGACGAACATGCCAATGAACTGATAGAGGACATCGGACGCGGCTCCCTGAGTTACGATTTCGACATATCGCCCCATATCCGAGAGGAACTGCAGCCCTATATGTCGCCACGCCCCGAGCGTGCGGAGGAACTCCGCCAAATATTGCGCGAAAAAGGCAGACTGCTGCCAAAAGACTACTGGCCGTGGCTGCAATACCTCAGTACATGGAAATGCGGCAACACGAAAATCTATATGAACAAGTATATGGACGCTTTCGACTGGGACAAAACCTACTACCAGGAACTGGGCTATATCGCCACCGAATGCCGTTTCGGCTTCGCACTCGACGACACCAACGAATCCGTACTTTTCCCGCAGTTCCACTACTACGAGTTCGTGGAGGAAAGCGAACTCGATTCCCCTGACAAACATTTCCTGCAACTGGACGAACTGCAGCAAGGCAAACGCTATTGCGCTTATGTTACCACCTATTCGGGACTGTACCGCTACAATATGAACGACCTCGTCGAGGTGGGCGGCAGATACTACAACACCCCCACCGTACACATGGTGTCGAAAGTCAACGGTATAGTCTCTATGACAGGCGAAAAACTCTATGAACCGCAGTTTATCCAGGCCGTCCACGAGGCGGAAGAGGAGACAGGTATCAAAACCAAGTTCTTCGTCGGCTTCGCCGATGTCAAAGAGTCGCTCTACCATTTCTATTACGAGTTCGAAGACGAGAACATAGGGCAGAAAGAGGCGGACGAGTTCACCAAAGTGGTGGACAAACACCTCCAAGCCATCAATATCGAATACGAGTCCAAGCGGGCTTCGTTCCGCCTCCACGCACCACAGGCGCATATCCTCCTCAATAATGCGTATGCACGCTTCAAGGCGGCTTGCCTGAGAGACGGCTTCCGGGACGGTCAGTTCAAGTTCAACCTCCTGATGCAGGACGAGAAACGACGCAACAAGTTCAGCCTCATCGAGCGTCTCGAAACCGGTATGGACCGTGTGGCATCCTCCATCATCGAGCAGGCGAACATCATCGACAACCGTATGGAACAACGCCGTATAGAGAGAGAAAAACGTGCCATTGCACGCAAAAACCGCCGGCAGGAACGGCAATCCAAACACAAGGAAAGGAAATAGCCATCCGCCTATGACCCACAATGTACTATCTGCTGTCTCTGCTGACACGCAAGCAGTGATTCTGGACTTGGATGGCACACTCTACAACAAACGCCGTCTGCCGGCTTGTCTTATTGCCCGCAATCTCTTCTGGCTGCCCCTCCTTTGGGCAGAGAGAAAAACACGCCGCGCTATGCAAGGCGTGTTCCTCGGCTCCAAAGAGGCTTTCTACAACGAGTTTTTCCGCCGTATGGCACAGGGACGTTCTTTCACACCCGCTATGGCGAGGTGGTGGTATTTCCGGAGGTATATGCCTTCTATGGTGGCTGCTTTGAAGTGCCGGTTCCGACCGCAACCATGGCTCGGAGGCTTTCTGACTGAATGTCGCAAACGCCATCTGCGCATAGTGGTCTATTCCGACTATGGCTTTGTGGACGAGAAACTGATGGCTCTCGGACTCCACGCGGATATGTTCGAGTTTGTTGTATCCGCACCCTCGTTGGGAGGACTCAAACCCTCCAAAGAGTGTGCGATGGAGGTCTGCAGACGGCTGAATATTCCACCCGCTAATTGCCTCTTTATCGGAGACAGGGATGACACCGACGGTGCCTCCGCACGAGCCATCGGTGCCCGTTTCTATCTGGTAAAGGCATAATATCTAAATATTAATAATTGTGCATTGTGCATTATGCATTGTGCATTGAAAAAGTAAGGTGGATGCTTATAGAATGTTTATAGGATGCTTATAGGATAGGCGGATGTTCTATATATGTTAATTGCTAATTGTTAATTATTAATTGCGAAAAATGAATAAACGTTACGCCGAAATGCAGGTTGAGCCGGGTGTGTATATCCCCGATGTGGGCATCAACTACCCTGAGGACGACCCCTATGCTCGTCTATACAGACCCGTATATGACCGCAAGGTGGTGGTGGATGCCAACTACCCCTACCTCAACGAATCGTTTAAGTATCGTTTCCTGAATTGGTTTATGTGGGGACTGCTGCTCAAAGTCGGTTTGGGCATCAAACTGCGGGTGCAGATGGGCTTGCGCTTCAAAGGGCGTGACAACTTGAAGAAATACAAAGACGTACTTTCCGGCGGGGCGATCACCATTGCCAACCACTGCTACCGTCTCGACTGCCCGTGTGTGTTGCTCGCGGTTCACGCCAGGCACACCACACGTATCCCGATGTATGCACCCAATTTCTCCACCAAGGACAATTTCTTTCTCAATATAGTCGGCGGTATCCCTATCCCGCCGCACGAGGCGGGTATCACTGCCTTAAAGAAGTTTAACGCCGCTTTTGACGAGTTCCACCGGCGAGGCTGGTGGTTCCACATCTTCCCCGAAGCGGCACGCTGGGACTTCTATAAGCCGCTCCGCCCGTTCCAAAAAGGGGCTTTCGCCATGTCCTACAAGTACGATATGCCACTCCTGCCATGTGTCATCACCTATCGCGAGCGCACGGGTATCTACCGCCTCTTTGGCAAGAAATCGCTGCCCCTGTTGCAGGTGGAGATAGGCGAACCCATCCTGCCTGACCGCAACAACCCGCGCGGTATGGAGGTGGAGCGTCTCCGCACCCTCGCCCACCACACAATGGAGCGTATGGCGGGTATCACGCACAACAGTTGGGCGGTCAGCCCCGAGCAGGAATAGGAGTTTGTAGTATCAATTTACAAATTCTCTAATTTGCGCATTTACACATTTACAAATTGAATATGCCCCGTCTCCTCCCCTATATTGCTGTCCTTATTTCGATGCTCATCTGGTCGGCTGCTGGTATTGCCATCAAGGAAGCCCTTGTGGTGCTGCCGCCTATGACAATGATTGTCATTCGCTTTACGCTGGCTGTACTGCTGATGCTTATAATCGGTCTCTGTGCACGCAAAAGTAAAATGCTCCGTTTGCAGCGGGTGGACAGGAAAGACCTGCCACTTTTTATCTTGGGCGGTATCTTCCAGCCGTTTCTCTACTATATATTGGAAACATTCAGTTACGATGCACTTTCCTCGCCCACTATCGCCGAAGCACTGCTCTCTACCAGTCCCGTTTTGGCACCGTTCTTTGCCGCTGCTCTCTTGCGCGAGCGCGTTACACGGCACAATATCTTCGGTATCCTCCTCTCCACCGCCGGTATGCTACTGCTGGTGCTTGTGGGGGCGTCCGATTTCAGTATCGGCAACCCGTGGGGCATAGCCTTCGCCTTTGCTGCCGTCTCCGCTGCTGTACTATATACGATTGTCCTGCGCCGTATTCCTGCCAAATACAATCCGCTCACTGCCGTTTTCTACGTGCAACTGACCGCCCTTCTTTTGTTCTACCCCCTTTGCGGCTTCACCGACGGTCTTTCGGGTTTTGCTCGTTTTGCCGATGTGGATACGGTGCAACTCTGGCGTTCTCTGGCGGCGGTCGGCTATCTGGCAATCGGGGCGTCCGTCATTGCTTTTATATGTTTCTGCTATACCGTCCGTGTCATCGGCGTTACCCGCACCAATGCTTTCAACAACGTCCGCCCCGCCTTTACGGCAATCTGGATGCTCCTTTTCTTCGGCGAGCAACTTCCTTGGGCTAAATGGCTCGGCATCCTCCTCATCATCCTCGGTCTCTTCGTCTGCCAAAAGCAACCCGCCCCTACACATAAATAGCAGTTGCTACTCTCTTGTAAACGCCGATATACACTGATTGATGTTTCAATAAAAGGGCTGCCCCAAGCGGAAGTAGAGGTACCATGCATAGTTCGGGTCGTTGTCGCGGAGCGATAACGACCGGTAGTTGCCGTAGCCTTCGGGCGTGATGGCACCGATGTTGTATGCTGCCCATCTGATGCCGCTTGGCAGACCGAGGTCCATCCACGTATGCCCGTTCTCTTCACCAATAAGACAAATGTTCTCCGTTTTGTTATTATTTGTTCACATATAGGTACACAAAAAAAACGCGGACTTCTGTTAAGTCAATCCGATGTTGTGATCCTGAGAAAACCTGTTTTATCGAAATAACATGCAGAAACCCACGCGTGCATATCGTACAAGCGCATACCTAATACAGATACACGCAAGTGTGGATACACCCGTGAGCATCTACTAATGTCTTGCTATCGAATGATTTTATGAAATTTCTCAGGTTTCAACAGTCGAATTGCAAGCGTTAGCAAACGCTTTTGCGTTCAGCGTACTTCTGTGGGAACCACGAAGCAGCCAAACGCTTTTATGTCCACAAAGTCCAGCCAACCGCTTTCTCGGGACACCGCTGTATCCGTTGCCGAAAGCCCGTCGCGTGGGTTTTGCATTTGCTGGCTGTTTTCATCGTCCGTCAGCGAGACGAGATAACCCCTTGGATGGATTTAACGTTGCAAAATTACAACAAATCAAATATTTAGTATATGCAAAATTAGAACCGCTATTTGAATAATTTAGAATATGCAGGTGTGAAAAAATACTATGTTGTCAATGAAGTAAAGTGCAGGGTATAAAAAAACCTCTCCGCATAACCGGAGAGGTTGTGCGGAGAGGTTTTTTATTTGCAGTTGTGCAGTTTTCTTTATTGGAAGTTGGCGCGGTTGTCTTTTACCTCCGCTTTCTCTTCCATCAGGGAGATAGCCTGATAGGGCAGGCTGTATGCATATCGTGAAGCAAGCATTGTCTTCTCCTGCTCGGGGTCGAATTCGCCGTCTGCAGTAGTCTTGGTGCCGGTCTTGATGACATATACACCCATATTGCCTTTCAGCGGTTCGCTCAGTGTGTTGTCGTTCATAGCCAGAGCCGCACCGATGATAGCGGGTTCTGCACCGGCATTGCCGAAACGGTAGTCCGAAAGCGATACTTTGTCCACAGTCTGGATAGCGGTACCGGTAATGGCTGCGGCAGCGTCCAGCGACTCTACGCCTGCGAGTTTGTCAGCAATGTATTTCGCTTTGGCGTTGTTGGTAGCCTCGTAGGTCAGTTCGGCACGCACTGCGTCCAGCGGGCGGTATTCTTTGTCGTTCACTTCGGTCAGCACGGCTACTACAAACTTGTCTCCGCACTCGAACACATCGCTCACCTGTCCCTCTTTTGCCTCGAAAGCCCAGCGTACGATAGGGCGGCTTGATTTCAGTTCGCCCACTTTCTCGGTAGTAGCCTGCAGGTTGTATTGCGGTGTCAGGTTCATACCCTCTTCAGTGGCTGCTTTGCGGAAAGCCTCTTCGTTTGCCGAATTGGCGGCAATGAACTGTTTTGCGCGGTTATAGATAATAGAGTAGGTCTTGCTCGATGGTGTAACCTCACGCGCGAGGATAGCCAGTTTCACTTTCGGAGTAGCAGGGCTCATGTCCATAATCTCGAATGTCTGTTCGCCCATACCTTGTTTTATGGTGAAGCGACCGCCTTTCTTGCCGGCAAAAGCCTGTTCTGCAATGTTCTTCGGCAGGTCGGTGGCAGTAAACCAACCGAGTTCCTGATCCTCTTGTCCTTCGCCTGCAATGGCTTTCAGTTCTACCGAGTCAGCCACCGAGTAACCGCTCTTCATAATGCGTGCCATAGAGTAGGTGTCGTTCTCGAAGAGAATACCGGTTGTGTTGCCGGTTTGGGCATTTGCGCCGAAAGCGAACTCTTTGTATTGTGCAGGCACAGTTTCCGCCGAGTAGTCGCGTCCGTCGTAGGGTATATCGGAGTTGGTGTTTACTACCAGCGTAACATCGTCGGCGGTGCGGAACTCGTCCTGCAGACGCTCCATCATATCTTTTGCGTCGGTCATATCCTGTTCCGACGGCTCAATAGGGAAGGTAATATAAGCGATGGCACGGTTGGGCGTTTGTTTGTAGAGAGCCTTGTGCTGTTTGTAGAGTTTCTTGATGTCGCTTTCGCTCACCGATACCAGACTGTCGGCTACGGTGAAATACGGTTGCAGTACATAGTCTACGTTAACGCTTGTCTGTCGTGCTTCGAAGGCATATTTTGCGTCTATCGAGTTTGCTTTGACGAGGCTTTGTACGAGGTTGGTGTATTTCTCCTGCATATAGGTCAGTCGCACGGCGTTTTCCCAATACATCCAGTACGATTTTGCCTGTTTGAGGTTGGCCGCCTGTTCGGGGTCGTCCACATCCTGCTCTATTGAGTTGAGGAACTGCACCAGTGTGTTGCGGTTGAACTGTCCGTTTTGGTCGTAGAATGCGCGGCGGCTTCGGATCAGTTGGTGCGGGTTTTCGCCGATACAGAGTTGGCCCAACTCGTCTGTGGTGATGTCCATACCGATTTTTTCCGCTTGTGCGCGGAGGGTGTAGTCCATCAGCATCATCTGCCATACCTGGTTGCGGATTTGGTTGGTCATATCCTCGTCAAAGTCGGTGCGACCGGTTTCTATTTTATAGACGTCGGTCAGTTGTTCTTTGGCGGCTTCGTATTCGGTGTAGTGAATATCCTCTCCCTCGATGGTAGCCACGTTTTCGCGGCTATGGTTGAGGAACGAGCTGCCCGAATTGAGGGCGTCTCCCATAATAAATGCCAGCATAGCGAGTCCCACAATGGTGATGAGCAGGGCGCCATGGTTACGAATCTTTTGTAAACTTGCCATAATATCTTTTGTGTTTTTATATTTCCGAATCTTACGCACAATGCACCATACGTTGCAAAGCAGCGTGCAAAGTTACAAACATTTTTCGGAATACCAAAATTTTACATTCTTTTCTTTACCAAAAGATGAAAGGGTGGGGGACAAAATGAATAATATGCAGGACAGGCAATGCATAAAGTGTATAAAAAGTGCATAAAAACTCCCATAAAACCCTGCATATCCTCCATTTCTTTCTACGTCCTTTCTACGTCCTTTCTA
>DGIN01000058.1:25173-35137 GCA_002387325.1 Bacteroidales bacterium UBA4621
TCTACGTCTTTTCTACGTAATGGGTATTGGATGTATATTTTATGCATATTATGTATATTATGCATATTCAAAAGTAGGGTAGTGGTAGGGCGATACGCCGAGGATTGGACGCTGACTTGTCATTCTGCTTGTCATTCTTGCAATGATTTTGTCATGGCAACCGCATCGAAATAATTTGTAGTTGGTGTGATTTGGAAAGAATAAGTGCAGCGTTACTTGACGATGCGGGACGCGAAGTCTCCATAAGCACGGCATAGTTATGCGGTTTGTTCCAAACCGACCGCGGACGGGGGCGTCCGCGTCCCCAGCGATGTTCCTCCTTGGCAATGCTCGTCTCCGGCGATGGTATTTGGTGGCAAAAACTCTAATAATATATAGAATGGATATATTTCTATTAATAATACATTATCTGTAATGCGTAAATGTATTAATGTTTGATGCGGTTGCACAATAATTTTGTGTAAAAAGTTGCACGGACGGATAATTTGTCGTATTTTTGCACCGTTTTTCTTACAGGCGTTTTGTCTGTTGTTTCGGGGCTATTTGGTTTTGACAGCAGGTAGAATGGGTATGTAAGCACGCCGAGCCCTGCAGAGACGCTCGTAAATATCGTCTGCGAAGTATAACTGGCAACAATACTGTAGCTCTCGCTGCTTAACCGAAGTATAGTAGGTTACTTTATTCGGGTACAAGGTGCCTGAACGGGACATCGCTCCAAGCCGAGTCTGTAGGCTGATAGGGTATAGCGGTGCGGAAATATACAGAATAGTCTTTGCGGGCTGCGACGCAGGGGCGAAACTCAAAGCAGATAAGCCTGCGGTTGGTGGCTTGGGTCTTGCCGCAGGACGAAAACGAAGGCCAGGATAAGCGTGTAGAAAGCGTATACGTTCCTTGTTTGGACACGGGTTCGAATCCCGTTAGCTCCACATAGAAAAGGCTGCCCGACATCGTGCCGGGCAGCCTTTTCTATTTATCTATTTGTTCTATCCTTATCTATAGTTACCACATCATATTCAGGCGGAAATCCATTGATTCGGGATTGGTGTTGAGGTCGTATTTCAGGTCAGAGTTGGTAACGGCGATCTCCACTTGCCCTACAAGGAACGAGAAATCCACAATCTGTTGATATACCTCACCACTACCGCTGTCCACCATCGGAAAGACACGTGGCAGGTTCATCTGGTAGGCATTGGCTGTACCATAGTAGAATTCGCGGTAGCAGGTGATAACTCCTGTGTCGTATATGGTCTTTGTCAGTTCCGGAACAGAGGCTGTGTAATAGTAATAGCCGCCTTCTGAGGAGTATGTCCAGTCAGTGGAAAGGACATGGATGTCCAGTGTTTTGCTGTTGGTTGTATAGATGGTTTCTTTCGGGTACACATTTTGATACTCGCAGGCTGTGAACATTGACGCTGCTGCCAATATGGCAAAAATAACAGATAACTTTTTCATATTCATTCGATTTTGCGGCAAAGATAGGACTTATTTTGCAGATATGCAAATTTTTGCGTAATTTTGCGGGCTGAAATCATTCATTACAATGCGTAAAACACTACTTGTTATATTTTCTTTGGCTTGCGTTTCCCTGCAAGCGCAGCAGCAGAACAGAACCTATCTGGCTTATATTGAGGAATGGCGCGAGGTGGCAGTGGCCAACCAGCGCGATTACGGTGTGCCTGCCAGTATCATCTTGGCGCAGGGGCTGCTGGAGTCGGCTGCTGGAACCAGCGAACTGGCAAAGAACGCGAACAACCATTTCGGTATCAAGTGTACCAGTGACTGGTTGGGTGGAAACTACTATTATGACGATGATGCCAAGGGCGAGTGTTTCCGCACGTACCGTGATGCGGGCGAGTCTTACAAAGACCATTCGCTTTTCTTGCAGCGTCCTCGGTATCAGACCTGTTTCGAGATAGCGGTGGAGGACTATTCCGGGTGGGCATACCGCTTGAAGCAATGCGGCTATGCCACCGACCCGCTTTATCCGAAGAAATTGATAAAAATCATAGAGGACTACCGTCTTGATACGATTGCCACGCCAGAGGCATTGGCTTCGGCAAGCAGTGCAAAGGCTACCGGCAAGCAACAGGGCGTCAAAAAAGCCGTTGTGGTATCGCAGACCGCCCCTATTAAAGTTATCAACAGCGACCCCGACCCCGAGTACGAGGAGCCGCTGTCGGCCTATCAGGAGAAGCAACTGCTCTATCTGACACACCCGAAGCAGAGGAATAACGGGCGTACCTATATCGTGGCTCGCGAAGGTGATACGTATGCCAATGTGGCGTTTCGTATGAACGTGAAAGAGCGCACTCTGCGCAAATGGAACGATGCTTTAGGACGGGATTTGCAGGTGGGCGACCGTATCTATCTGAGCCGCAAGCGTGCGTATGCCCCCAAAGAGAAAACGCTGCTTTGGGTGCATCCGGGGGAGTCGCTCTGGGAGATTTGCCAGCGTGAGGGCGTGCGTATGGAGAAAGTGCAGGCTCTCAACGGCTTTGACAAGTCTGTGCGTACTTTCCGGACGCGGCAGCAGATACTGCTGCGCAAGCAAAAAGAGGAATGACGATGCGTGGCAAGTCGCTATCCATAGCCGAAGTATTAAGACTCTATCTCAGTGAGACGGGTTTGGAAAAGCCTGTATTGGAAGAGCGTGTGGTGGAACTGTGGCCGCAGGTGATGGGGAACACGGTGGCGCGTTTGACGCGCAGTGTGGAGGTGAAAGACGGTATGCTGATTGTACATATCTCGAGTGCCGCTCTCAAGGCGCAGTTGTTCGAGTGCCGTTTCGATCTGGTGAAGAAAATCAACGACGCCGTCGGCGGCAATGCCATCCGCGATGTCCGCATCTTGGGGTAGGGAATACAATGCCGGAAAGCCACCCTGTATGTTAATTGTTAATTATTCATTGTTAATTGTACATTGATTTACCCTGACAATATAGAGGAAAAGATTGATTTTGTCGTTATCCGCGACGAACTGCACCGCCGTTGCACGTCCGTTTTGGGACGCGAGCAGGTGGATGCGATGGCGTTTCTGACAGATTTCGGGCAGATACAGACGCTTCTCTCCGAAACCGATGAGATGAAGCATATATTGGAGGACGGTTCGTTGGATTTTCCGCACGGGGAGATACACGATGTCCGTGAGGCGTTGGGGCGTATCCGTATCGATGGGCTGTTTTTGGACGAGGCGGAACTGTTTGCCCTGCGCAAGACTCTCGATTATGCCCGTCAGTTGGAGCGGTTTTTTGTCTCTTTGGACGAACAACGTTTTCCTTTGTTACGCCTGCTTCCTGCGCAAAATACAGATAATCAGAGTATCGGTGACATTGTGCGTTCTATCGACCGCGTGATTGACAAGTACGGTCGTCTGGCGGACAACGCTTCGCCCGAGTTGGCACGTATCCGCCATGAACTGACCGTTGTGCAGGGGAGCGTGGGGCGTGCTTTGGGGCAGATACTGCGTCAGGCGCAGGCGGAGGGTATCCTCGACAAGGATGTTACGCCCACGCTCCGCGAGGGGCGTCTGGTTATCCCCGTTCCGCCTGCCTACAAGCGCAAGATCGGCGGTATCGTCCACGACGAGTCGGCTACCGGCAAGACGGTCTATGTGGAGCCGCAACAGGTGGTGGAAGCCAACAACCATATCCGTGAGTTGGAAGGTGCGGAACGCCGCGAGCGCGTCCGTATCCTGCAAGACCTCACCACCCGCTTGCGTCCCGCCGTGCCGACCATTCTGCAAAGCGAACAGATGTTAGCGCATGTGGATTTTCTGCGTGCCAAAGCATTGCTGGCACAGACGCTGCACGCTATCTGTCCGGAAATAAGCAATGAACCCGTTATCGATTGGCAGCAAGCCCGCCACCCTGTGCTGTATCTCAAGTTTATGCAGCAGGGCAAGACGGTGGTGCCGCTCTCGCTTCGGCTGCAAGCCGACGAAAACCGTATACTCATCATTAGCGGACCGAATGCGGGTGGCAAGTCGGTATGCCTCAAGACAGTAGCCCTTTTGCAGTATATGCTCCAGTGCGGTCTGTTGGTGCCGCTGGCGGAAACAAGTCGTATGGGCGTTTTTGAGCAACTGATGATAGATGTAGGTGATGCGCAGTCAATCGAAGACGACCTATCCACCTATTCGGGACACCTGAAGAATATGAAGGCGTTTGTGCGCTATGCTAATGCGCAGACTCTCCTTTTGATAGACGAGTTCGGTACGGGTACCGAACCGCTCATTGGCGGGGCTATCGCCGAGGCGGTACTGACGCAATTAGTTGAACAGCAGGCATTTGGTGTCATTACTACTCACTATACCAACCTCAAGCACTTCGCCGAGCAGACACGCGGTGTGGTTAACGGGGCAATGCTGTACGACCGCGGTCAGATGCGTCCGCTTTTTCAACTCTCTATCGGACAGGCGGGCAGCAGTTTCGCTATCGAGATTGCCAAGCAGATCGGTCTCCCGGAGCAGATTATCGCCCACGCCACCGAACTGGTCGGCGAGGAGCATATCGACTACGACAAGCAGTTGCAGGACATAGCCCGCGACAAACGCTATTGGGAGAACAAACGCCAGAATATCCGTCAGCGCGAGAAACACTTAGAGGAACGTATTGCCTACTACGAGCAGGAGATAGCGGGGCTCAAAGCGAAGAAACGCGAGGTGATGGACGAAGCCAAGCAGCAGGCGGCAGACCTACTGCAACAGAGCAATGCCGCTATTGAGCGCACTATTCGCGAAATCAAAGAGGCGAAAGCCGAGAAAGAACGCACGCAGAAAGCCCGTCAGCGCGTGGAGAATATGAAACAAAAAGTGCAACCCGCACCTGCAAAGAAAAATGCACCCACGGCAACTGCTCCTGCTGCAATAAACGGCAAAACCGTTATGCGCGATTTCAGTGACCTTCGTGTTCTGCGCAAGCAGAAAGCAGAAGCCCCTAACGAGCAGAAAGTGCAAGCAGGAAAAGGCGTCAATGGGGGAGGGTATTCTTCTATGGTGCGGCAGCGTGTCCTTTCTTTCGAGCGCACCCTCGACCTGCGCGGCTGTCGTGTGGACGAGGCGTTGGAGCGTTTTATCGCCTATCTGGACGATGCCGTGATGGTCAATGCCGGCGAGGTAACGATTCTCCACGGCACGGGTACAGGGGCAGTCAAACAGATCGTGCGCGACTATATCGACACCTACAACAAACAACGCCGCAAGCGTGGAGACGCCATTCTCCAATACCACGACGGCGACCCCAACCACGGCGGTGCGGGGCTGACCATTATCACCATCCCCTAATTTGTTATAGGATCGTTATAGGGTAGGCTTATGATAGGCTTGCTCCAAGAATCCTTTATAATTCAAACAAAATGAAAAAAAATTTTTTACTCTTGCTCTTCTGTGTGCTTGCTATCTCTGTATCGGCTGTGCCTAAGGAGTACACTGCCCGCGACGGGCATTCTCTTCGCGGTTTTGGCAATGCAGGTTATGAACTGTCTGTGAGTGCCGAGTATGCCTACAACCGTACGTATGAGCATTTCGGCAACCTGAATATTCAAGCCCTGATGCCCGTCAACCCGTATTTTGAGTTGCAAACCAACCTCCAGGTATCTACGGCTAACTACTACACGGGTGCGCTCATTCTGCGCCCGAAGTTTGTACTCCCCGTAGGCGAACTCTTTGCCGAGACGGAACTGCTGTACAAGGCACTTGCCCGCAACCGGCAGGGCGATTTCTGTGCCGCACTTTCCATGGGTTACCGTATGGACTATGTCTCATTTCAAATAGGTATGTTCGGACGCGTGATGAGTACTTGGGACAGAGATTGGCACACTGAGGAAACATACAATATAGAACCTTTCAACCTGTTGTACCGCTTGGAGGTGTTCTGCCGCCCGCAGACCTCGCATTGGAATATATCCGCTTGTTTTGCCAATATCGATGACTACCAGATGGAGCGTATGTGGCAGCCGATTTTTATGCTCGGCGGACGCTATGACATCAACGACCATTGGCGCGTCTCGTTGCAAGGCGAGTGCAAACCGACGGGTATGTTCCACCTCAATGCCACTTTCTACAGCGCGTACGCACGCGCAGGTTTTACCTACAAATTCTGACACGCTATGAAAAAGAATATCCTTCCGGCTCTCTGCCTGTTGTTGTTCTCTGCCTGCAACAACCCCAACTACGACATGCCCGGTATGTTCAACGGCACAAGCCCCGAAGTGGCAACCCGTTTTGCAGAATCCATGGCATACAATGCCGCCGCGGGCGAGACACACCTCACCGTACCCGCTGACTACCGCATCTATGTCTGCACCGACTCGCACATCGACTCTACCCACCGCAACTTGGAGCAGTTTGTGCTTGCCTACAAGTCTGACCCGCTCTGTCCGCTGGCACTCCATCTCGGAGACCTTGTTAACGCACAAGGCAATTTTCCCCACGCCTGCCGCACGCTGCAAACCGAACCTGTGTGTGCGCACCGCGACACACTTTTTATTACGCCGGGCAACCACGACATCTATTTCAACCAATGGACAGACTACCGCAATATATTCCATACATCTTCCTATTGGTTTGATACACAGGATAATACTACAGGCAACCCGCTTGACCTTTTTATCTGTCTTGATTCTGCCGAAGGCACACTCGGAACGGCACAGATGAAATGGCTGCGCAGTCTGTTGGAAGAGAAAGCGAAAACCGGTTACCGCCATATTATCGTATTCTCGCATACACACATGTTCAAGCAGGATGCCTCACAAGGACATACGTCCAACTATGCCATCGAGGAAACAGCGGAGATTACCGCTCTGTTTAGCAAATACCACGTGGATATGTATTTGTGCGGACACGACCACCACCGTGAAATCACCCGTTTCGGCAACACCGCCTATATCATAGTGGATACCTGCCGCGATCCTGAAGAAAAACCCTATTATATGCAGGTGGATATGGGCAGCGAGATACATTATCGCTTCATTGCTATGTAAAGACCTGTTGCATTGTGCATTGTGCATTGCAAATTGTGCATTGCCTTTGGCAGTCTCGTTTTTTTTTCGTACCTTTGTGCGCTCTTTGAGGGGGCCTCGCCATTCCTATAAGGCGTATCCGATAGAAAAATCAATTACAAAACTAATCATCAATAGAAATGAATATCAAAGTAAGTAATGCGAACCAGCCTCTGTGGAAAGAGGTGAACGTTCACGCCAATCTCCCAGAGAACCTGAACAAACTGCAAGAAATTGCATACAATATGTGGTGGGTCTGGAACTCGGACGCAAAGAATATCTTCCGCTACATTGATAACGATGCTTGGCATCGTGCGCAGTCCAACCCTATCGTACTGCTCAATATTATCAGTTATGAGCGTATGGTAGAATTGAGCAAAGACAAGAAATTTATGAAACAATTGGATCAGATTTACTCTGATTTCCGTGCATATATGGATGCGCCCAAGGATACTTCGAAACCCTCAATTGCTTATTTCTCAATGGAATATGGTTTGAGCCATATCCTCAAAATCTATTCCGGCGGTCTAGGTATTCTTGCCGGCGACTATCTCAAAGAGGCTTCCGACTGCAATGTGGATATGACCGCCATCGGTTTTCTCTATCGCTACGGCTATTTCACCCAAACCCTTTCCCCCGAGGGGCAGCAGATTGCCAACTATGAGGCGCAGAATTTCTCCAACCTGCCTATCACACAGATGAAGAACGCCGACGGCACACCGCTTGTTGTAGAGGTGCCTTACCCCGGGCGTGTAGTCAATGCGTACCTCTGGAAAGTGGCTGTCGGACGTATCAATCTCTATCTGCTTGATACTGACAACGAACTGAACTCCGAATGGGATCGCTCTATCACACACCAACTCTATGGCGGCGATTGGGAGAATCGTATCAAACAGGAGATACTGCTCGGTATCGGCGGGGTACTGGCTCTCAAAAAACTCGGCATCAAGAAAGATGTGTACCATTGCAACGAGGGACACGCTGCCCTTATGGGATTGCAACGTCTTGTTGACCTCGTGCAAGAGGATGGACTGACCTTCAACCAAGCCAAAGAGGTGGTACGCGCAAGCGGGCTATATACCTGCCATACCCCTGTGCCTGCAGGACACGACTATTTTGAGGAGGGACTCTTCTACAAATATATGAACGAATATGCTGGCAAACTCGGTATCGAGTGGCACGACCTCATCGGTATGGGACGCCAGAACCCCGATGACAACAACGAGAAATTCTCAATGTCGGTTTTCGCACTCAATACCTGTCAGGAGGCAAACGGCGTGTCGTGGCTTCATGGTGAGGTGAGCAGGAAAATGTTTGCACCCGTTTGGCCGGGCTATTTCCCCGAAGAACTCCACGTAGGGTATGTTACCAACGGTGTGCACATGCCTACATGGGCTGCCAGTGAATGGAAGGCTATCTACAAGGAGAATTTCCCGCTCGAGTGGTGGACGGATCAGTCGAACCCCGATATGTGGAAAGCCTACAACGATATACCCGATGACATCATCTGGGCTACACGTATGAACCTCAAGAACAAACTCATTGATTATATTAAAGAGAAGTTCCAAGAGGACTGGATGAAGACACAAGGCGACCCTGCACGTATTGTCCGTGCGCTCAACGAGATGAACCCCAACAACCTCATCATCGGTTTCGGACGCCGTTTCGCCACCTACAAACGTGCGCACTTGCTCTTTACCGACCTTGACCGTCTCGATAAATTGGTCAACAACCCCAACTACCCAGTACAATTCCTCTTCACCGGTAAAGCACACCCGGCTGACGGCGCAGGACAGGATTTGATACGCCGTATCATCGAAATCAGCCGTATGCCGCAGTTCCTCGGAAAAATCATTTTCCTTGAGAACTACGATATGCGTCTCGCCAAGCGTCTCATCAGCGGTGTGGATATCTGGCTCAATACGCCTACACGTCCGCTTGAGGCATCGGGTACATCGGGCGAGAAAGCACAGATGAACGGTGTTCTCAACTTCTCCGTGCTTGATGGTTGGTGGTACGAGGGATACGTCAAAGGTGCAGGTTGGGCTCTTACCGCAAAGCGCACCTATGAGAATCAGGCGCACCAAGACCAACTTGATGCGGCTACTATTTATGAAATGCTCGAGAACGAGATTATCCCGCTCTACTATGCAAAAAATTCCAAAGGTTATTCTCCCGAGTGGATTCAGACTATCAAAAATTCGGTAACGAAAATCACGCCGCATTTCACTACCAAGCGTATGATGGACGATTACTTTGCCAAGTTCTACAACAAACTTGCGAAACGTCATAACCTCCTTGTGGCGGACAACTACAAGACCGCCAAGGATATCGCTGCTTGGAAAGAGAATATGGTGGCACACTGGGACGAGATTGAAACGGTCAAGGTCGAGATGCCGGACTTGAATGCGCCTAACGTAGGCGAGAAAGTGCGTGTGGCTGTTGAATTGGATACCCACAACCTCAATGACAAAGGGCTTGGCGTGGAACTTGTTGCCGTCCGTACTTCTACCCACAACAATGACAAACTCTACGAGGTGGAGCCGCTGAAGTTGGTTAAGGTCGATGGGTCGCACCTGTTCTTCGAGACCACTTACCAGTTTGACTATGCCGGTGGTATGAAGTTCGGTTTGCGTATGTATCCTCAGAACGATCTTCTTCCACACCGTATGGATTTCTGCTACGTCCGCTGGCTGTAATAGTGCAGATACAAAACACGTTGTTTTTTTAGACGGCAGTGTGTTGACAATAATAAATTCCGTTGCGCGACTTGCGCAACGGAATTTATTATAAAAGGATTTGTTTATTCAATAGGTAACGCTTCTGCTGCGAATAATGGTACATTTACCATCGGTACTGTCCAATAGCAAATGCAATTTTGTGCAAAGTTAGGGAAAATAATTGAAGAAGCAATCTATCGGAGTTGAAAAGTTCAATTTTTCTCGTGGTCTTCTGTTGAGTTTTTTCTG
>DGIN01000057.1 GCA_002387325.1 Bacteroidales bacterium UBA4621
TTCTTGAGGTCTGATATCCGGTTATGCAGTTTCTGTGCTTCGGTGAATAGTTTCAGACTGCGGACATAGTCTCCTGCATAGAGTGCAAGAATGGCATCGGGGAGGACAGACCACTCGGTGGCAGATGTTTCGTTTTGCTTGAAGCGCACAAAATGACCGGTTGCCATAAAGTAAAAGCAATCTACCATATCGTGTATGTGCAATACAGGATACCGTGGGTTTAGTTTGTGGTAGGTATCTGCATATTCATGCCATTGTGCGCAAAACTCGGGTGTGAGTGGCTGATTGAATTGCTGCTTGGAATTAAAGCACGAAAGAGCAAACTCAGTCAGAGTATTTATAGGCATACTCGATAGTGCCGTGGTAAAAAAGTCGGTTCCTATCCGGTCTTGCAGTGCCTGAAAAGTATATTCGGTCCAAGAGCGTGCAAGACTTAATGACTTACTAATATCCTGCAGATTACGCTCACCGGCATAATAACGTTGGCACAATACCCAGTAGAGATTGCTCTTGGATAGTTGTTGCTTATAGGGCAACTCATTCCAGCGTTTTATCCAATCAGGGTGGCGGTCAATGGTATATAGTATAGCCGAAAACAGACACTTGGGCGCAACAACAATATGGTAAGAGTAGGTGATGAGGTAGCCCTCATTCAGCAGTTTCTCCCTTATCTTTTTGGTGCGAGTGATTGTCCAGTCGTTTATCCGGCACAGACCTGTCATTGTATCATAGGTTTCAACCTCCCGGCTGAAACCTACAAATCCGAGTATCTGTTTCTCTATTTCTGTGAGTGATGCGATAGGAGCGAACCATTCATTGGGCAATTTGCCTGCTATGAGGTTTTCTTCTGGGAATAAGGTGTTCATATTAAACAGGAATAGTTTGTGAAGAAGAATTGAATGAGTGTTATTGCTCTAACGGCAACTGCAATAAACGGTCAAAATCGGATTGGTAGAGTCGGTCTTGCACGATACGATACTTTTCAAACTCGGTTTCTGCGTGTTGTACTGCCTGTTCGTGACTGACACTGCCCGGATTTTGCAGGACAGGACGCTCGTCACTATTCAGGTATGAATCTATACGCCTTGCCCAATCTTCCATTGTCATCGGGCTATGCCGTTTGGCTCGTGCCTCTGCAAAGTCCAATACGGCAGAGACGATATGCCCCATATCGTCCAACTCATTCTGCTTGAGGTAGTTTTTGGCTATGGACACATCTGTTTTGACGATTTTCCCGTCAGGTGCATTCTCCCATGTAGTCAGCCCCATGTGTTCTTTCTTGGCATCGGCACGCTCCATTATCAACTCAGCGGCGGTATGCTGATGCACGGCATAGTGCATCTTGTTCTGAATCATCTTGAAGAACTCGCGTGTAGTAGGAGCATCCTTGTTGTAGTCCATACTCGTGGCGTAGATATCAGTCAGTTTCTGATACAACCGGCGCTCACTGAGACGTATCTCGCGTATCTCGGCTAAAAGGTGCTCAAAATAGTCCTCTCCCAAGAACGTACCATTCTCCATTCGCTTTTTGTCCAACACATAACCACGCACGGCAAAGGTGCGCAATACTGCCGTAGCCCATTGTCGGAACTGTGTTGCACGGCGGGAATTGACACGGTAGCCGACACTGATGATTGCGTCCAGATTATAGAACTGCGTGTTGTAGGTTTTGCCGTCTTCGGCAGTATGTGCAAATTTTGCACATACTTGATTTTGGTCTAATTCCCCACTCTCAAAGATATTATTCAAGTGCTTAGTTACGACACTCCTATCCACATCAAAGAGTGCTGCAATGGCTTTCTGCGAAGCCCATAGTGTCTCGTCTTTGTAGAAGATCTCTATACCATTCGCCTTGTCTTCCAACTGAAAGATAAGGAACTCGGCGGTACTATTTCGTATTTGTAAGGTGGTTGTCATAAATTTGTAGTATTCATTTTATTACCTGCCAATAGCCACCACGGGTAGAAGAACCCATACGCTGAATACGTCCTGCATGTTTCAGTTTAGTGATGTGTTTTTGAATTGTTTTTACGGAAAGCCCTAATGCAGAAGCCAACTCCTGCGGTGTAATAGTAGGAGTCTCCCGAATAAGATTGAGTATAGCAGCGGTTGTATCCGCTATATTAGACACCTCATTAGATACCCCATTAGGCACCTCCTGTAGAGCCTTTTGGGTTGATATATCCGCCATTGGCAAATCAGAAGTGGAAACCGTACGTTCAATACGATAACTCTCATCACTTGTCAGCAGGACTTGTAATTCTGATTCTGTCATAGGTTGTTTGCTTTTTGATACTTATTTGACAATATGCTTGATGCTATTCTATGTCGTGTGTACATATTTTTCCATATCTAATCCTGTGATGTTCTTTTTCTGCTCTATTGTTCGACATTTTGTGGCAGAATTTGCCAATGACCTTGTTTGGAAGAGCCAAGCCATTGGATGTTATAGTAGTGACGCAAAGTCTCTATATCTCGGCGGACGGTGCGGACAGTAACGCCTAATTGCGCAGCCATAGTGCTTGCCGAGACAGATGTGTCTGTTTGCATCATTTGCAGGATGTGCTGCTGACGTGGAGTTAGCATAGCAGGTTCTTTTGTAGAGACATTGGTGCTGCTTTGGGTGACATTTTGGGTGACACAAGTGCTGTTTTGGGTGACATTTTCGGGAGCAGAAGGCATTGTTTCTTGTGCCATAGAATTTTTGAACTCGGCTATCTCGGTTTGCAGGTTGCTATTGTGCAATTGCAACATCGTGTCGCAAAAGATGTTGATATCTTCGCTGTCCCGAGTTTGGTTTAATGCTTCTATAAGTTGTTCCTCCATAAAGAAATATGCAAGCATCATTTCAGTTTGCTGGAACTCCAGATTATCTTTCTTTAGTTTTAATTTCTTGGCGTAAGTATCAATCGTAGCATGTCTTTCACTCATTCTGTACAATTTTTCCAATCTTTCCAATAGCCCCTCTTTTATTGTATCATACTCTTGTGAAAAATTGTGACGTTTAATATCGAAAATCAAATTAGACAAACAAGCAGGTATCTCATTTACGCATAGCAAGCCCTCTATAATTCGGTTATCTTTGGGATCGCCATTAGGTAAATCTCGTCCACGTTTACCTGCACTTGCGCCTGCTCCTATAAGGTATGTTACATTTGCCATAAATTACAGAGTTGTAGTTTTATCAATCAAATATGGTTTGGGTGAAATGGTGTTGGGCATCAGAGCGGAGGGAGAGTGATTGCTGTTGCAGGGCTTTCTGCTCGGCACGCAAAGAGATAATATGAGACACTATCTCGTTTTGAATAGCAAGTGGTGGTAATGGAACATTATAGTTTGCAATAATACCTGCGTTGATATTGGGCTGGGCACCACCATACGCCATTGATTTCAACTTGTCAGTCTGCGACTGAATATAGAGCCACAAATAGTCCGTAGAAATCCGCGTGTTTTGGATATGGAATAATACTGCACACGCTTGATTAGTAGTGGCATTCACTCCTAATTTTGCTGTTTTTCCAATAGTTGCACCATACATTGCTATAACTAAAGAACCTTTTGGATATAGTTTCGCACTACTATTCGCTAAACCTAATTCAGTTATCTTTTCTTCTGTATCAAATAGTTCTTCGTTCTTTAATTCTCCAGTTTTAATCCAAGGGATAGTGCCATTATAATACTCTTTACGCCCTCTTGCAGGTGTGCCGCCACTACTAATATCACATATATCACTTATTCGTACGGTGGGATATTTTGTCTGAGAATTATTTATATCTCCCCTACGAATAAAATCATATCCCCATTTCTCTATATACTTGAATGAACAGAACTGTAAATAACCTGTTTTCTTTTTCGTTGTTTCTTGTAAAGTCTCAATGCCTAATATATTTTTCCAATATGCTTCTATTTGGGTGTCAATGTCTTGGGCTTGGCGGGTGTAGAGAGCGGATTGAGCAAGGGCGGAGTTGTAGGTAGAGATGATGTCGTTTTGCTCTTCCAAAGAAGGTAAGGGGATTTGCAGAGATAAAAAAGCATCTATATCTATGCGCTGTCGATTCGTAGTGCCTCTGCTGCAACTTTGTGCATATTGCACAAATGGTTGAGTAGAAGAAAGCAAGTAAAGATATGTCGGATTTATTTTGTCTGTATCTACATCAAACAAGGGGAAGTCACCCGTAACTATTGCGCCATCCAACTCTTTCGTAACCACGCCAAACGCGCCGTTCCTCGCATCTATCTTTGACATAATAAATTGCCCTTCCGTAGCGAGATATTGTTTCTTTGTACCTATATCTTTACCTAATTTCTTATCACGCAAGACAGCCCCGCCGCCATTGGTTTTGAGAGTGACCTGCGTATATAAAATATCATCTTCAATGGTAACAAGCATTGCACTACGACGAAGGACATCCCCAATTCTAACAAACGGATAATGCTTTGTGAAACCAAGGTCTCTATTCAACAAGTGGGCAACACTCCAATTAACCAACGATTGGAATGAGATAAAGTGCAGATATTTGTATGTTTGCGTCATAATAAAGTATCAATAAGAATACGCCCCGTTGTCGTCTCGTTGCCGTAATTGACAGCATCAAAACAGCAAGTTGTGAGCATCACTCACGACTTGAATAGCATCGGTATAGAGTCCCTTTTTTATCATTTCTGCTATCAATCCATTTTCTCCGTTACCTTTTGGCTATTGGAAAAGCGTAGGCGTTCCACATTGCCGTCCGGTTTTACCACATAGCATGTTTCGTTGATAAGCGGTTCCCACAGGTGGCACTCTTTGCGGTAGCGAGTGTATTCCGGTTCGAGGTATTCCAATTCGTTTTCAATCTGTGCGCCCGTGGTGCTAATACCTGCTTTTTGCACTTCAGCAATAGGAATTTGATAATTAAAACGCTCTTTGGTAAGCCTTTTGCTCTCTGTATCGATAGTAGCGAGGAGTTCTTTTTGGCGTGCTTGCAGTAATTTCTTCTCCTCTTTTGCAGGAGCCTCTTTGCCACGCTTGGCAAGTTGGGAAGCGATATCCTCCAATTCCGATTGGTACGGTTTCTCTGCTTCCGCTTGGGCTGCTGCCACAACGGCTGCGTATTGTGCTGCGTCTTCCGTGGTGAACTTCTTGAAGAAAAGGAGCGAGGGTTTGACTGTGGCACCCGATGCCATAAACACATCTTGTGGGATAGAGACTACCAGCAATATCTTTGCTTTGCTCTCTACGAAATCACGAATCTTCTGCAGGTTGGTATTGTTCAGCACGCCCTCCGGCAGCACAATGCCCATACGTCCGCCCGGTTTGAGCAGGTTGAGACAGCGTTCAATAAAAAGTACCTCCGTCAAACCGCTCATCTTGCCTGTCTCGTACAGACTAAGCAGCGGTTCGCCAATATGGTCGTTTACCTGTTTGAGTGCTTCGATATAGGTCTCGCCATAGCGCGCTTTGTAGGAGGCAATCTTGGTTTCGTCCGTAAACTTGTCGGCTTCTGTGATTCGTAACTCTTTGTCGATATGCGCGCCAAAGGGCGGGTTGGTGAGGATCACATCAAAACGATTCTCAAAGATACCGTTCACGTTGAGCAAGCCATCGTGGTGGTGCACTCCGCCATGCCCGTCACCATGCATAATCATGTTCATCTTTGCCGTGCGTGCCATACGCGGATTAGCATCGGTGCCGTAGATGCAATCGAAAGACAGCGTGCGCAAACGACCTGTGGCGTTGTTGATGTCCAATTCGTGGTTCAGTTGAGCAAACACATCGGAGACTTGGGCATCAACCGCTTCTTTTTCTTCCTCGGGAAATTGTTCGTAAGCGTCCGTATAGAATTGTTTTTTGATGATTTCTTTCTGCTTCTCAATGTCCTTTTCGATGTTTGCGCGGACATATTCAAAGGCGTTAATGAGGAAACCGCCACTACCACAACACGGGTCGCAGATATACTCACCCTCTTGCGGGTCAAGTACTTTGACCATAAACTCGACAATCGTGCGCGGCGTGAAGAACTGCCCCAACTCGCCGCGGAAAGTGCGACCGAGGAACTTTTCGAAGGCAATACCTTTCACATCGTCGGAGGTGGTGGAGAGGTTGTAAATCTCCAATTCCTTTACTATCTGTTCAAAACTATTCTCGCGGATTTTGATAATGTCGTTTGGCTCAAAGAGATGGTCGTTGGCAAAATCCTCTTTTGTTTTCTCAAATAGGTTTTGATAGAATGGAACAGGGTCTTTTACCCCCATCTCCTTATTCAGTTTCTCGTATGCTTTGCGATTCTCCACAAAACGGTCGTAAGAGAAAATTTGTCCGTCTTCGTTGCTGCGCTCATAACGAATCTTGATAAACAAGATTTTGCTTATCTCGTCAAAGGCAGCCTCCGGCGACAATTTGTCGTTGTTGCGGATTATGTTGTGGCACTTAAAAAGCAGTTTGGAGAACTCATCACGTGTGAAAGCCTTGGTCTGATTCAGGAGTTTGTCAATCTCTTTCTGATTGGTCGCTTTGTCGGCAGTAGGGATGTCGGCTATTTCCTCCAAACGTTTTGGGAGTTCGCCCTTTATGACACGGAAAATACGGGTCTCTTTGAGGTTGGTAGTTACAAAGAAATCCGCACCCGCCCAAGCGGCATAATTATAGCCTTGGAAATAATCTTCTTCATGAATGGTTACCGATTCGGCTTTGCATTCCACCACAATCAGTGCACTCTTGTTGTTGGTCTTATCCTCTTTACTGCGCCAAATAACGATGTCGCCACGTGCAGCACCTTGCCCGCGCTGTGAGTTAGTGACTTGCAATTCTTGTGCCATCTGGTCAAGGTGATAACCATAACTGTCCACCAAACGGCAGATGTACTTTTGGCGCACCTGTTCCTCGGGTTTGTTCACAAGCCACTTGTCTTTGAGCGGGGCAAAAATTTTGCTGTCTTTGATTTGTATTTCCATAAAGCGAGGCTGTCTTTTAATACAACTTGGGGTGCAAAGATACAAAAAATAATCGAGATAGACAAATCAATGATAAGACCAATAAGACCAATGGGGCGAATAGGACTAATAAGACTAATGGGGCAAATAAGTCTAATAAGACTAATAGAACTAATTGGTCTTAAAGGCGGATGGGGCTTCGCGGAGGCGGGCGTTTTCGGTTTGGAGACTGCGGATGTCGGCTGTTAGGCGGGCGTTTTCCTCACGGAGTTGTTTGTTCTCGGCTTCGAGGGCAACGAGATGAGCGTCTTGCTCCTGTCTGTAGCCTGTGCGGGCGGCATACATACGTTCTTTGATGCCGCCTTGGCGGACAAAATCGTCTTCCAAACGTTGCAGCAGTTTGCGGAGTAGCACATCCTCCTGGTGTATCAGCGTGATGGCAATGTTGGCAATGGTTTCTGCGCTCCGTTCTGCTATGGCTGTACGGTAATAAGCCGTATCATTGTGCCGGCTGCACACTTGGCGAGCCTGCCGGGCTTTTTCGGAATCCATAGCCCATTGCTCCAAAGCATGTACACGCAGGTAATCCGTATAATCAACCAATAGTTCCTGCAGGCTGGCACGGGCTACGTTGATTAGTTTGAGTTCTGTTTCTGTAGAGGTGGCAGACGCGGCACTGCCTTCGGCGATGTTCTGTTTTCCACTGCGGGCGGCTTGCACCATTTGGTCTATGGTGCGGTCGCTCTTATCCAAATGGGTGTGAGCAAAATAGAATGTTATATCGTAGATACATTCTGCTTTTTGATAGGCTATCAACCCTTGGTAATTGCCACGCTTGGGAAGGAAGGTATGAGGGGGCATAAGGATGCTATTTTATTTATAGGGCTAATGGGTCTAATAGGTCTAATAGGTCTAATAGGACTAATAAGCCTAATTGGACTAATAGGGTGCAAAGATACACAAAAATTCTTACTCAGGCAAATAAAATACAAAATAAGCCCTATCGGACCAATGGAACCAATAGGGCGAATAGGGCAAATGAGTCCTATAAGACTAATAAGCCATATAAGGGGCGGATTAGTAGTCGGTGTTTTGGGGATCGAAGTTGGTCCAGCCGGAGAGCCATGCGGCATCGGCATCACAAGCACCGAGGAAAGAGACTTTCTCCATATCCTTGAGGGCGGCGGAGGTGAAGTCTGCTGCGGTCAGGACAGGGCTGGAGGCTGTGGGGATATAAGCATTAGCAGACATTGCGAGTGCGGAGAGGTCTTTGGTCTGATTGCCCTTCTGTGCGAGGAACCATGTGGTGGAGAAAGAGTGGGCTGCGGCGGGGTCGAAGGTCTTCGCCTTGTAGTCCAGCGCAAGGGAGTCTTTGTACTGCTTGTTCATATCGGAACCGACGATGTCGCAGTCGGCGAGCCAAACATTCTGCACGTTGATGAGTCCGTCTTTGGCAGCCTGCCAGCAGTTGCCTTTCTCGTTGTCAATCATCACACCGATAGGCCAGCCGATGACGAGGGAGTTGTAGCAGTTGAGGTGGGAGTTGCGGCGGATTTGCATACCCGACTGGAAGCGTCCGAGCGAAGAACCGTTGTTGGGGAACATGTCGCCGCCGGTGATATAGTCGGCGTTGTTTTGGAAGTTCTTGTCGAGTTTGGGACCTACAAAAGTGATGTTGGAGAAGACTGCCGAGGTGTAAGGCGATACGGCTGCTCCGTCGGCGCAGTTGTCGGACTCAAAGCCGTTGGACTGGCTGACATCGGCAAGGCGCGAGTTGCGGATGGAGAGTCCGAACTGGACGTTGCCCGAGAAACCGTTGTCGGTATCGAAATCGTCGTCCCAACCATGGTAAGCAACGAGGTATTTGCAATTTACGTTGCCGCCGAACCACTCGTAGGAGTCGTCGTTGCTGTAACTAACCTGAATGTGGTCGATTTGGGTCTTGCTACCGATGGAGCCGAGTGTGATACCGTTGATTTCCTTGTCGGTTTGGAAGGGATAGCCTGCGAACTCGACACGGACATAGGATAGGATACCCGAGTTGTCGTTGTCATCGTTGCCGCCGTGCTTTGAGCGGGGACCACCCTCTATCTGCTGCTCGGTCTGGTTGTTGTGTGCGCGTCCGCAGAGGATAAGTCCTCCCCAGTCGCCGGGACGGCGTTGTCCTTTGGGCATCTCGGAAGTGAAGACGATAGGTGCGTCTTTGGTACCCTTGGCGAAGAGTTTGCCTCCACGCTCAACGATAAGAGCGGCTTTGGTGTCCTTGTCGCCCTTGATGACAGTACCCGGTTCGATGGTCAGTTCTGCACCGTCAGCGACATAGACCCATCCTTTGAGCAGGTAGGTGCCTTTGGCGAGTGTCTGCTTGCCGGTGAAGACAAACTCGTCGTCGCCGTTGCCGATGGTGTTGTCGGCGTATAGGAGGTCGTTGGAAGCGACCAGTCCGCCGTCCTCATGCTCCTCGTGTACGGGATTGTTGGGTTCGCATGCGGTCATGACTGCTGCGAAAAGCGCGGTGCAAAGCACCAGGGTCTTTGAAAAATTCTTTTTCATCTTTTTAGTTTATTAGTTGATGAGTTTATAGGTTTATGCGATGTTTATATCGTTGATTGGTTTAGCAGGTTTATTCCTTGCGTAAGGGTTGCTTATGGGTTGCTTATCCCTTGCTGAATGAACCGATTATCTACCGTGTATCTACCGTATATCTACCGTGTATCTACCGTAAAAATACCGTAGTTGTCGGCGTGAGGTCGGCGGGGTGATGGTTATAGTTTCCATGTTACGCTGAGGAGGAAAGTGCGACCGGGGCGGAAGGAACGGGTGATTTGCTTGATTTGACGGGTGGAGCCGTCGGAGAGGGTGGTGTTCGCCAGTTGCCGGTAAACGATTTTCTCGCCGATGACATCGCGGGCGGAGAGGCGTATCGTCCAGTGGTCGCCGAAGGTCTTGGCGAGGTTGAGGTCGAGGGCGTCGTGGGGCATCTCGTAGGAGTCGGGTATGGTGATGGCATCATCGCTGCCTGTGAGTCCGACGCTGCGCCCGACACCGATGAGACGTTTGCCGATGCGGTTGTAGAGGACGGAGCAACTCCAGCCGGTGCGCTCGTGGGCGTAGAAGAGACCCGTATTGATGAGGTAGGGCGACTGTCCCTGCATGGGGCGGGCGGTCTCGCGGTAGCCCTCGGGGAACTGCACGCGGCTCTTGATAAGCGAACCGTTGAAGGTGAACTGGAAGCCGCGCATGCCCATGAATGCGAGGTCTTTGCGGAGGTCGAGTTCCAGCCCGTAGGAGTAGGCGCGGTCGGCGTTCCGGTAACTATAGGTGAGGTCGGTGCCGCCGGTTACGGTGTACGTCCACTCGATAGGGTTGCGGAAATGCTTGTAGAAAGCGGCGAGGGAGATGATTTCGCCCTTGTTGCCCTTGGGGTAGAACTCGTAGCGGAGGTCGGCGTTGTGGACGTGGCAGGCGGTGAGGTCGATATTACCCTGGACGTTGGAGGCGAGGTCGAAATCGTAATAGACCGAGGGGGAGACTTCGCGGAACTCAGGCCGGTTGACGGACATACCGTAGGAGGCGCGGAGTTGGTGCTGGTCGGTGATACGGTAGGTGATGTTGGCGGACGGGAAAGCGTCGGAGGTGCGGTAGTGGGCAGCGCGGGGCGAGTACTCGCGGTCGCGGGTGTTGCGGACGAGGCACATGTCGTTGTATTCGTAGCGCACGCCGGTGTAGATATTGACAGGTCCGAAAGGCATATTGACAGCAGCGTAGGCGGCAAGGAGGGTGTTGGTACCCGAATAGTTGTTGCGCCATTTGACCTGCTCGAGGAGGTAGAGACGGTCCTCGGAATAGTTGTCCTCAACCATCAGTTGGGTAGGTATGTCGAGTTGGCGGAAATTGTCGGGGAGGGTGTTGGACGCCTGGTGCCAGTTGTAGTAGAAGGTGCGTGCGGCATAGTTGCGTGTGCGGTACTCGCCATAGACACCGACACGTAGTTGCGGGTGGAACCAGCCGGCGTGGAAAGTCTGCGCATAGTCGAGGGCGAGGGAACCGATATGCTCGTAGAGGTAGGTGTATTCGCGGGAGATGTCGTTGGAGGACGAGAGTTGGAGGACACCCGCCTCGAGGGCATCGTTGACGAGGTAGCGGCGGCGGTCGGGCTGGTTGCGGTTGGAGTAGGCATAGCCGGCGTTCCAGCGGAAGTCGATGTCGTCGTCGGCGAAGAGGTGCTTGCCGTTGAGTTGGGTGGAGTAGGTGGTGCGGCTCTGGTAGTTGTACTCGGCGGACTGCTCCTCGTCGTTCTGGGCGGAGATGCCCACGCGGGAGGTGTATCGCTCGCGCCCGAGTTGGTTGAAGATATTCTTGAACTCGATGCGGTCTTTGCCGGCGCGGCGGGAGTAACTGAGGTTGAACATCAAGCCGAGGCGGGTATGGATAGTCTGCTGGTCGTCAGTCGATTGGCGGAGGTATTGGCTCTCCTGCTTGGCTTCGTCGTAGGCACCGAAGAGGCAGTTGAGCATATCGCGGTAGTGCTTGTAGGAGCGGCTGTAGTTGCCGCTGAGGAGCATGGAGAGCGACTGCCCTGCGGGGAGCGACCAACTTTCGCTGCCGTTGAAGCCGAGACTGAGGTCGCTGACAGGGGTGATCTTTTTCGTTGTCCAGTCGTTGTTGAAACGGTTGTCGGTGAGGGAGACGCTGTTTTCGGTACTCGGGTAGCCTTTGAGGACGGTGTGAATGCCGTTGCTGAGGCTGCGCAGCCCGCTGTCGAAGCCGAGCCAGTCGGTGGGCGAGGACTTGGTGCGGAGGAAGGGTTGCCAGTGGGTCTGGTCGTTCATTGCACCGCCGAGGTTGATTTGCCACGAGCGGTATTCGGGTACGTCCTTGGTCTGGACGAGCACCATGCCGCCAGAGTAGTCGGCGGGGTATTCGGGTGCCGGAGACTTGATAATCACGAGGTTATCGAGTTGCGAGGAGGGCAGCAGGTCGAAAGAGAACGCGCGGGAGTCCGCCTCCGAACTGGGTACGGCGGCACCGTTGATCCATACCTGGTTGTAGCGTTGGCTCAGCCCGCGCACCATGACGAACTTGTCGTCGATGAGCGAGATGCCCGGCACGCGGCGTATGACCTCGGAGGCATCGCGGTCCTGTGTGCGCTGTATCTGCTGGCTGCTGATACCCGTCTGAACGCTGAGTGCGGTCTTGGTGGACTGGAGAACGCCCATCTCGGTGTTCTGGCGGCGTTTGGTTACAACAGCCACCTCTTGCAGTACCTCGGAGTTGGTACGCATAAGGATTTTGAGGGTGTCTTGCTGCGGCTTGGGGGTGAGGCGGGCGGTTTGGTAGCCCATATAGGAGATGACGAGTGTGTCGGAGGCTGTGGCGGGGAGGGCGAAGAGTCCGTCGAAGTCGGTGGTGGTGCCTGTGGTGGTGCCTGAGATGAGGACGGCGGCTCCGATGAGGGGCTCGTGGGTGTCGGCATCGAGAACAAGACCGATGCAGTTTTGGGCGGTAAGGGAGGGAGTGATAAAGAGGAGTAGGGTTAGGATAATGGTTTGGGTAGAACGGAAAATAGAATGTCTGTTCATAACTTTTGCTTTGAAATTCGGTGCAAAAGTACAGGGTTTTTGTTATGTGGTTGCGAAGGAAATGTGAAGAAAACGTGAAGAAAAGGAGGCTGCCCGGTGGGGCAACCTCCTACAACGAGATGACAAAGTGTCTGCTACTCAGTGGGTTGCTCGTACCACGAAGCGTACATGGCATAGTTGTGGGCAATCTTGCGATTGATTTCGTTGGTCTGTTCGGGGTCCGCCTTCTTGATGAACTTGGCAGGTACTCCGCCCCACACTTCGTACGCCCCTACCTTGGTGCCTTTGAGCACCAACGCACCCGCCGCCACGATAGCCCCTTCACCCACCTCGACATCATCGAGCAGCGTGGAGCCCATGCCGATGAGGGCATAGTCGTGGATATGAGCACCGTGGATAGTCACGTTATGCCCGACAGAGACATAGTCGCCTATCACGATAGTGGACTTCCGGTAGAGCGTGTGCAGCACCGAGCCGTCCTGGATGTTGGTGTGCTTGCCGATGGTGATGGTGTTGACATCGCCACGCAGGACGGAGTTGAACCACAAAGTGGTGCCTTCGCCTATGGTGACATCGCCCACCACGGTGGCGTTCTCCATCATGATGACACCATCCGCAATACGGGGAGTGAGTATCTCCCCGTTGCGGTTGATAGTTTTGATAAGAGCCATCTACTTACAGCTAATAAGTAATATTTAATAATTAGCGGGCAGCGATGATAGCGAGGAACTTCTCGGCTACGAGGGCAGCACCGCCAATCAGACCGCCGTCCACATCGGGGTTGGCGAATAGTTCGGCAGCGTTCTTGTCGTTGCAACTGCCGCCATAGAGGATAGTGGTGTCGTCAGCCACAGTCTGACCATACTGCGCTGCCACGAGCGAACGGAGATACGCGTGCATCTCTTGTGCCTGCGCGGGGGTTGCGGTCAGACCGGTACCGATAGCCCAGACGGGTTCGTAAGCCAGGGTGATGTTCTTCCACTCCTCGGCGGTGAGATTGAATACAGAACCCTCGAGTTGTGCTTTCACCACCTCGTTCTGCTTGCCTGCTTCGCGCTCCTCTTTCACCTCGCCGATGCAGAAGATGACCTTCAGACCGTTAGCGAGAGCGAGACGCACTTTCTCTTTCAAAATAGCATAATCCTCGTGGTAGTAAGCACGACG
>DGIN01000028.1:0-15041 GCA_002387325.1 Bacteroidales bacterium UBA4621
GCCAACACGTTGGCAGCAGGTTTCCTGCGTCTGAATTATAATTACAAGGAGAAATATCTGCTTTCGGCATCTATCCGTGCTGAGGGTTCGAGCCGCTTCGGAGCAAACCACAAATGGGGTTGGTTCCCTGCCGTCAGTGCCGGTTGGCGTATCAAGGGCGAGGAGTTTATGAGCGGAGCCGATTGGTGCAACGAGTTGAAACTGCGTGCCGGTTTCGGTGTAACGGGTAATAACTTGGGGTCGGATTTGCAGTCGATTGCTATGTTGAGCAATGGCGGTACATTCTGGTACAACGGTGCATACGTTTACACGTATGCCGTGAGCCGCAACGTAAACCCCGACCTGCGTTGGGAGCGCAAGTTCGAGTATAACTTCGGTGTGGATTACGGATTCCTTGACAACCGTCTGTATGGTAGTTTGGACGTGTACTATCGTAACACAAAAGACCTGCTGTGGGATTATGAGGTGCCTACGCCTCCTTATCAGTACGCCACTTTGCTTGCCAATGCCGGCGAGATGAAGAGTTACGGTGTGGAACTGGCGATTTCGGGTGTACCCGTCAAGACAAAAGACTGGATGTGGATAACCACTCCGACCTTGGCATGGAATCGCTGCTACATATCCAAACTGTCCGATCCCGAGAAAGGCTTCAACTATACGCAGACCACTTCGGGCGGTATCGGCGGCGACAACGGTTTGATGAACACCAATACACAGATTTTGATTGAAAATCAGTCGATAGGTGAGTTCTACGGATACAAGTACTACGGTCGCAAATCCGACGGTACGTGGGTGTACGAGACGCCTGCGGGAGGTTATACTTCTTCGCCGGTAGAGAGCCAGCGTATGACTCTGGGCAATGCACAGCCTTATTTGACGTATGGTTGGAACAACACCGTCAAGTGGCGTGATTTGGATATTACGCTGTTCTTCCGCGGGGTCATCGGTAACAAGATACTGAATGTAACCCGTTTGGCTTACGGACCGCAAGCCAGTATGTCGAGCAATGTGTTTATGTATGACGTGGTCAAGAATCCCGATGGTGTGGTATATTCCAACAAAACGGATTTCTCAGACTATTATCTGGAGGACGGCTCGTACCTGAAACTGGACAACATAACCGTGGGTTATACGTTCCGTTTCAAGGAAAATAAGTACATCCAATCGCTGCGCCTGTATGCAACGGGGCAGAACCTGTTTACCATTACCAAATACTCGGGACAAGACCCAGAGGTAAACACTACCAACGTATGGAGTGCGGGCATTGACCAGGTCAGTTTCTATCCGCATACCGCAAGTTGTATGATAGGTTTGAATATGACATTGTTCTAACAAATTAAACAAAGAAAGATATGAAGACAAAGATAAAAATAGGTTTGCTGCTTTGCCCCTTGGTGCTTGCAACAGCCATTTCCTCGTGCAAGGGTATGTTGGACGAAGAGAATTTCGGTAATCCGACTATCGCAGATATGATGTCCAACGAAGAAAATGTAGTACTCTTGGTAGGACAGGCGTATGCGGAAGTCAAATGGGTGCATGACCATTGGGGCTATTGGGGTGTATCATCGCTGACGGCAGACGAATGTGTATGCCCCGTGCGTATGCCTGGTGAGCACTGGGCTGACGGCGGCTATTGGAAACGGCTGAACGACCACTCGTGGAACTCGTTTGCGGATGCATTCAAAAATATATGGAACTCCACGATTGCCGGTGCCGTGCTGTGCAACAAACTGATACAGACCATTGACAACAACTCGGCACAAATGGACCCACAAGTGTATGCGCAGTATGTGAGTGAACTGGAAATAATGCGCTCGTATTACTACTATCTGCTGTTTGATTGCTTCGGACGTATCCCGTATTTGGAGAAATACGAAGATGTAACCGAACCATTGATGGAACCGCAGGATGTGTGGTCGCACTTAGTGGCTTGCTTAGAGAAGAATGCACCCAATCTGCCGGTGGTAACCGACGGCAACCGTGCCACCAATTACGGACGTGTAACACAGGGTATGGCTTATGCGCTGTTGGCACGTCTGTACTTGAACGCTGAATCGTATGGCTGCACACCGGAGAATGTCAAGTTCCCGGAGGGGTGCGATGTGAAGATTGGGAATACCAATGATTTCTACACCAACTGTGTGCGTTGCTGCGAAGCCGTTATCACTTCGGGTTCGTACAGTATAGAGCCGAATTTCTTTGACAATTTCCTGATTAACAACGAAAACAGTCGCGAGAACATCTTTGTTATTGTGGAGAACGGTAACGTGAATTTCGACTCGCGCTCCAGCGGCTCTATGTCCAACAAGTTGCGTATGATACACCTCTCATTGCACTACTGCCATCAAACATCATATAATATGATTGAAAAACCATGGAACGGTTTCTGCGCCCGTCCGTCGTTTATGGATTTGTACAACGACAAGGATGTGCGTGGCGATGGTAAAGGCTATGGCAGCGATACATTGGGTACGCTCAATCCGCACCAGTTCGGTTGGTTTGTAGGTCCGGTGAAAGATACCAAAGGCAATCTGCTGAAAGATGAGAACAAGAACTCTGCGATAGTAACTCGCGAGATGACGCCTTTGACTGATGTGGCAGAAAAGGGTAAAAACAAGACTTGGACGAACTGGGGTGAAGGTGCCCGTTTCTGGAAATACGAAGTGGATAAGGGCAAGAAATACGATTGGGCGGAAAACGACTTTGTGCTGTTACGTTATGCCGATGTGCTTTGGATGAACGAGGAGGCTATTCTCCGCGGTGGTACAGGTACTTCTCATTTTAATGATGCCGATTTCCAGACCCTGAAGAAACGCTCGTTTGCATACGAGCCAGACGGTTTGGCGGCTTACAACGCAGCATATCCCGATGCACTTACGCTGAATGGTATCTTTGAGGAACGCGGACGTGAATTTGCATGGGAGTGCATCCGTCGCCGCGACTTGATACGCTTTGGCGAGTTCGAGAAAGTGGAGTATGTAACAGCCAAAGACACATACCGCCGTTGGTTCCCGATACCGTTCTCCGTAATAGAGAAGGCTAAACGCGATGAAAACGGCAACCCGATTTGGACTCAGAATGAAGGATATTAAAAACAAACTAATTACAAACAATATATTAACCAATTAAATTATTCAATTATGAAAAAGTTTGGAGTATTTATGTGCAGTCTTGCACTGGCAGGCTTTGTATTTACGTCCTGCGATGATCCCAACAAAGGCAACAAACCCGACATCGACAACCTTGTAGAAGATGGTTTCTATGTTGTGGGTGAAGCATGCCCGATTAATTCTGTAAACGACGCAAACGCTGTCAAAGCACAGATGGCGCAAGGTATCAATGAAGCAGACAAACAACAACCTCGCGATGGTATGTACGAGAAATACATCTATTTAGAGGGTGGTAAAGAATTCCAATTGATTCTCAAAGAAGGGGTAAATTCCACCATTTATGGTGCCGATTTGGAGGCAAAAGAAGTAGATGGAGATGACTACCAAATTAAGGGTACGGTATATAAAGGCAGTCTGAAAGAAAACACAAAGATGAAAATGCAGGAGACCGGCTTGTATCACATTGTTTTGGATTTGAACAAAGACGGCAAATTGGATTTGACGGGTGGCGCACAAATTGTGGTACTCCCTGTTAAATGGCAAATCAATACCAAGGGCTTCCCTGTTGGAGAAGTGAATGTTAAGTCTGCAACCGAAATCATCTATACATGGAAAGATATCGAGGTTAATGGCAAATTTAAGTTCTATTATATGGACGGTTGGAAGATTGTTCTAGATGACTCCAAAGTAGTAAAAGCCAATACCAACCTCGGTGTAGATTGCAAACAAGGTGGAGAAGATATTCCTGCCAATGGTACATATGACATCACACTCACTTACACTTTGGCTAACGGAGCAGTCGCAAATAGTTACAAGTATGTCCTAAATCAGACTAAAGCACCCACTCTGCCCACCACTATGTATATGATTGGTAAGGACTTTGGTGATTGGACTTGGGACAATGCTGGTGTTGTTGAGATGACTCAAGTTAATGGACACCCCGGTATGTTCTGGTGCACTCGTTATATTGCTACCCCCGCTAATGGTTTCAAATTCTGCGCTGTTAAAGATTGGGCTGGTGCTTTTGGAAACTTAACTAACAACGAAGGTTTCAAGCAAGACAAAGATGGCAACTGCGTCGTATCAGAGACAGGTCTGTACACCATGCTGGTTGACCTCAATGAGAGCAAACTGACTATCTATAAGGCTAAAGTTTTCGGTATGGGAGACGCGTTTGGTCGTTGGGATGAGGCTACTTATCCGTTTGTTGCAAACGAGGATAGTACAGTCACCATCACAACTACGGCAGCAGGAAACCTCCGTATGTATTCTGAAGTGAAAGACAATACAGGCAATTGGTGGCAATCTGAGTTCAATATCTATGATGGCAAGATTGTTTACCGTGGAAATGGTGGCAACCAAACGGCTGTACCTGTTGCTGCAGGTGCCAAAGTTACTCTTGACTTCAATGCCGGTACAGGTACTATCGAATAATCTTCTGTAAGCAACATATGTAGGATTGTTTCCATTTGTGGGGTGCTACAATCCGACACTTTTTCGAGGCTGCCGTGTGGCAGCCTCGTTTTTTATAGGTTTATGCTTTCGTCGAAAAATGCACAGTTGATTACACTTTTATCCGGATAATTTGTATATCTTGTATATATCACTATTTTTGCATATCTTTGCAGCCGCTAAACAGAATCGCACACGATGGATCATCTCACCCTACTCTCCCCCGCACGGGATATTACGGTTGCCAAAGCCGCCATTCAGGCTGGAGCGGATGCCATATACATAGGTGCCCCCCGATTTGGCGCACGGCAAGCGGCAGGCAACTCGATACAGGATTTGCAGGCAATAGTGGATTACGCCCATATCTATGGAGTAAAAGTGTTAGTTACTCTCAACACACTCCTGCAACAGGACGAATACGCCGATGCCGTGGCACTGGCGCACGAACTATATAGGATTGGCGTGGACGCACTGATTATACAGGACATGCATTTGCTTGATTTCGACTTGCCGCCTATCCGCTTGCACGCCTCTACCCAGTGCGACAACCGCACAGCCGAACAGGTTATCCGCCTGCAGCAGTTGGGTTTCCGCCGTGTGGTATTGGCACGGGAACTCGGATTAGAGGAGATTCGCATCATACACGATGCCGTAATACATTATTCGGCGGAACACAATGAGACGCCCATCGAGTTGGAAGCGTTTGTACACGGGGCATTGTGCGTTTCCTATTCCGGACGGTGCTATATGAGCGAGGTGCTGACGGGGCGCAGTGCCAACCGCGGTTGTTGCTCGCAGATGTGCCGTATGCAATACGACCTACTGGATGCCGATATGCGGGAAATACGGGACGACCACGGACGGGCTGTCCACCAGCGTTATCTGCTCTCGCTGCAAGATATGGACAGGTCGGCTTATATCAAAGAACTGGCAGATGCCGGCGTTACCACTTTCAAGATAGAGGGGCGGCTGAAAGATGCGGATTATGTAACCAACCTGACCGCCTATTACCGCCAAAAGATAGACAGCATTTACCAATCTACAAATTTACACACTTACAAATTCCCCTTCACTCCCTCGCCTGCCAAAACATTCCACCGTGGAGGAATAGACTGTTTCCTGCACGGGCGCACCCCCTGTATGGCGAATTGGCAGACGCCCAAATCCACAGGCGAGTATATAGGAGATATTACCGGCACAACGGGCAATGCGCTGCGTGTCCGGCTGGCAGACGGTATCGTGCTGCACAACGGAGACGGGTTGTGCTTCGGCGACCAAGGGTTTGCCGTCAACCGCACAGAGGGCGACTTGATATACCCGAACACGTTGTCCGTTCTGCCAATGCTGCAAGGCAGGGGCACACCTCTCTACCGCAATTCGGACAGCGAATTTGTCCGCTCTCTGCACGCAGAGCGGCATATACCGGTTGATATCGTTTTCAACGAAACAGACAGAGGTTTTGCTATCCGTTCGGGCGATACGGAATGTACATTCGACTATCCGCACGAACCGGCAAAGAACCCGGAGCGGGCAATAGAGACCATCCGCACCCAACTTGCCAAATTAGGCGACACCCCCTTTGCGGCACGGAGTATAGAGGTACATTCCGCCCCGTATTTTATTCCCATCGGACAACTCAACGAATGGCGAAGGGAGACGGTGGAATGTCTAGTAAAGCACCTGCAACACATACATCGTCCCGCACCGGACAACCGTCCGCAGCGGAACGCAGAAACGGCTGATATATTGCGCACTATGCAAGCCGTACAGCACGATACATCTCATCCGCTTATGACCTGCCGCTACTGTCTGCTGTATGAAATGGGGCATTGCCGCAAGCAGTCGCCTATGGCACACGAACCCCGTTACCTGCGCCTGCGCAACAACACAACGGTGGCACTCACATTCGATTGCCACAATTGCCAAATGCTGATTAACCAAACGGGGAATTAGTTTCCTTTATTGAGGATACGCCGGTATATCTCTATCAACCGGTCTGCAATATGCGCATTATCCAATCCATTGGCGACTATGTATTGTCTGCCTTCGGTTTTACCTTTGTATTGCAGGGCTTTCGCCAGCAAGCCTGCAATCTCTTGCGGGTCGCGTGTATTGGCAACAAAGCAGCCGTCTATATCCTGTATCCGTTCCCTTACATCCCCCACGTCCACCGACACTATCGGGCAGCCGCACGCCATCGCCTCTTTGACCACCTGCGGGCTGCCTTCCCGCTTGCTGGTGAGCAGCAGACAATCGGCAGCACACATCAGGCGATTGACCTCGGAGCGTGAATAACCACGCAGTTCCATCAAAAACGCACGGTTATTCCTTTCAGAGATGGGGATTGCGGCATTGAGTACAGAGACGGACTGTTGTGCCAAGCCTGCATCTTTCACCGCATTATCAAACGCCCCGGCAAACAGCACCATGGGTTGCCCCTGTGTGTATGAGGCATTGTGTATGGCGCATTGTCTGCGTGCTTCTTCACGGGTAAGCAACTGGTCTTCTGTCAAGTTGACCCCGCAAGGAATGAGCGAGCAGTTGCTGGTACGGCTTGCCTTGAGGGCAATCTCCATATTGCGTTCTGATACAAAGATGTTCCATACGGCAAGCCGCATTGCCACACAGGAAAAACGCAACACCTGCGGCTCGTTGATGTCGCTACCGTGATAGGTTACCACCACAGGCGGAACCTTGTTACTTTGCACATGGGTGAATTTGTAAATCTGTACTGCTATTCCCGCCAAGAGTCCGCTCAGACCATAGTGTGCGTGGATAATGCCGGGGTGTGTATCCCGAATGGCACGGCACAAGCGTGGTATCTCCCGCATATAGCCTATGCCCCCTTTGCGTTGTACGGCAAAGCGTTCCACGACAATGCCTTTGCTACACAAAGTCTCAATCTGCTCTTCTATAAAAGGGGTAAAATGCCCGCCTTTGTCCGCTGCAACAATCAGTATCTTCATTCTCTCCATCGGGTACATTTATATCCGCCTAATCCGTTCATATCGTTGTATGGCAGAGACAGGGAACAGACATTACCTTTTGCAAAGACATACGAGGAAAAGGGAATGCTTGAGAGGCATAATCTTAATAATCGTACACTTCTGAGGTTGCGACAAAGACCGCCTATCCACACGGCATCCTCCTCACATCCTCCTTATTTTTCAACACACTAAGAATAATGCACAAAGCACAACGGAATCTTAACAATCGTACATTTTATTACAACTCGGTGATGTGTCCGTCTCGGAACTCCCAGCGGCGACCGGGGTAACGCTCAGGCCAGAGGGTGTTGTGGGTGGAGATAAGGACGGTGATACCCGCCTGACTTATACTGTGGAGCAGTTCCATAATCTCGTTGCCCGTTTCGGGGTCGAGGTTGCCTGTCGGTTCGTCTGCCAGAATGATTTCCGGTGTATTGAGCAGAGCGCGTGCGATAACGACACGCTGCTGCTCCCCGCCCGACAGTTGATGCGGACGTTTGTAGGCTTTTTTCTCCATACCTACTTGCTCCAATACCTCCTGCACATGGTTGCGCATAAGGGTTTTGTCTTTCCAGCCCGTGGCTTTCAGCACAAAGAGCAGATTATCCTCCACGCTCCTGTCTGTCAGCAGTTTATAGTCCTGAAAGACAATACCGAGGCGGCGGCGGAGATAGGGTAACTGCCGACGGCGTATCTTCTGCATATCCTGCCCGAGTACCTCGGCGGAACCCGCAGCAATAGGCAATGCACCATAGAGCGTTTTCAGAAGACTGGACTTGCCGCTGCCGACCTTGCCGAGCAGGTAAATCATTTCACCTGCCTGCACAGTGAGATTGATGTCGGTCAGCACAATCTGCTCCGCCTGATGTATCTCAACATCTTGATATTTAATCAGTTCGGATGTCATTCGGGGTTAGTCCTCCATCTTGTTGATTTTCTCCTCCAACTCTTTGAGTTGCGATTTGAGGGTATCAATCTTTTTCTGCATATCGTCCACCAGTTTGTTGGCAGTCTTGGTCTTGCCCGTAAAGAAGAGGATATTGTTCTCGGCGGTTTTGATTTCCTGCTGCAGGTTGGCATACATACGGGTGAGTTTTTGGCGGTCGGTCAGACTCTCGACCCGTTTGGTAAACTGCGCTTTGGCGGCAGCCTTTTTCTGCTCATACGCTTCGCGTGCGCCCTTGTTGGCTTCGCGTTTGGCATTGAAGAACTCGTCGCAGGTATCGGAGAATTTCTTCCAGAGTTCGTCGGAGTACTTGCGTGCCACAGGTCCGACTTTCTTCCACTCGTTTTGGAGCGCAATCAGCGCATCGGCAGTGGCTTTCCAGTCGGTACTGGTTTTGAGTTGCTCGGCTTTTTCGATGAGTTCGCGTTTCTTGCGGAGGTTCTCATTCAAGCCCTCGCGCAGATCCTTATAGAAAGCAGTTTTGGCTTTGAAGAACGCATCGCAGAGGGCTCGATACTCCTCGTAGATAGTTTGGTTCTGCTTTTTGGGTGCAAAACCGATAGTGCGCCACTCGTTTTGGATGGCTTGTATTTTCTCTGTAGCCTCCTCCCATTGGCGGTTGTTCTTGAAACCGGAATAGTCTATCTCGTGCAGGCGTGCAATGAGTGCCTGTTTCTTCTCGAGGTTCTCCGCCTCTTTGGCGTGGAGTTCGTCGAAATACGCCTGATGTTTTTTGTTAATAACAGTAGACGCCTCTTTGAAGCGGTTCCAAAGATCTTCGCGCAGTTCGCGGGCTACGGGACCAATCTCTGCCCACTCCTCATGGAGTTGCTGCAAAGCACGGCTTGCCTCAACGATATTCGGGTTTTCCTGCAGTTTCTCGGCAGCCTCGCAAAGGAGCGTCTTCGCCTCAAGGTTCTTCTTGAAATCAAGGTCGCGCAACTCTATGTTGATCTTGACCAAATCATAGAATTGCTCTTGATACTGCTGGTAGAGTTTGCTTAACTCCTGCACATTTTGCGGGGGTACGGCACCTATGTTTTTCCACTCTGCACGCAGGTCGCGCATTTTCTTTACGTTGTCCGCCACGTCCGCCGTTTCGGCTTGCGCCATCTCCCTCATCTGCTCCAGTATGTTTTGCTTGCGGAGCAGGTTCTGTTGCATCTCGGCTTCGGCTTTGGCAGCAGCCTCGGCTTTTTTCTGCTTGTATTGGTTGAGCAACTCACGGAATTGCAGTTCGGTCTCATCTACAGCCGGTTGCCACATCTCGAGGGTTTCCCCAGCAGCGGCGGCAGCATCTTCCGCCGCTTTTTTGGCGGCTTCCAACTCCTGGTGGTACTCGCGGTAGAACTGTGTCTTGAGCATTTCCACGCGGTCTTTCACCTCCGACACGTTCTGCCCGAGCAGACTCTTGAGTTCGGCTACGAGTTGTTGTTTGATTTCCTGCGGGGTCTGCTTAGGTGCGGCCTCCACTTGTTTTTCCACTTGAGCGGTCTCCACTTGCGGCTGCTCTGTTGCTGTCAATTGTTCGTTTTCCATAAAGATAGTACGCTTTTCAGCGCGGTACATTGTGCCTGAACGGCAGAGTTTGAAAGCCTTGTACGGCTAAATCTGTTTACGCGGCAAAAGTACAACAAAATTTTTATATGTGCAAAAAAAAGTGTACCTTTGCACGATTTTTACGTGCAGTAAAGCACACACATTCAGATAAATAGTTTTACAATGATAACCATAGAACAATTAAAAGACATTCTAAACAGGGCGGAGAAACTGAAACAATACCTCGCCATTGACGAAAAACGTATTCAGTTGGAGGAAGAGGAACTGCACACCCAAGCCCCCGGTTTTTGGGACGATGCGAAGGCTGCCGAGGCCCAAATGCGCAAGGTGAAAAGCATCAAGAGTTGGATTGAGGGTTACGAAGGTGTGCGCAGTGCGGTAGAAGAGTTGCAACTGGCATTTGAGTATTACAAAGAGGAACTCGTTACCGAAGAGGAGGTGGACACCGCTTATGCCCACGCTGTGCAGGAAGTGGAAGACCTCGAGATGAAGAATATGCTTTCGCACGAAGAAGACCAAATGCCTGCCGTGCTGAAGATTGTAGCCGGTGCGGGCGGCACGGAGGCACAGGACTGGGCGGAGCAACTGATGCGTATGTATCAGCGGTACTGCGAGAAACACAACTACAAAGTAACCATCACCAACCTGCAGGAAGGCGACGAGGCGGGTATCAAGACCGTTACATTCAATGTAGAGGGTGATATGGCTTACGGCTACCTCAAAAGCGAGAACGGGGTACACCGTCTGGTGCGTGTCAGTCCGTACAACGCACAGGGCAAGCGTATGACTTCGTTTGCATCGGTGTTTGTGGTGCCGCTGATTGACGACTCTATCGAAATCAATGTGGACCCTGCGGGTATCAGTTGGGATACATTCCGTTCGTCGGGTGCAGGCGGACAGAACGTGAACAAGGTGGAATCGGGTGTGCGCCTGCACTATAAGTTCATCAACCCGCTTACCAACCAGCCCGACGAGATAGTGATTGAGAACACCGAGACGCGCGACCAACCCAAGAACCGCGAGAACGCCTTGCGCCACCTGCGCAGCCAGTTGTACGAATTGGAACTGGAGAAACGCCGCCAAGCCGCAGCAAAAGTGGAAGCGGGCAAAAAGAAAATCGAATGGGGAAGCCAGATACGCTCATACGTATTCGACGACCGCCGCGTAAAAGACCACCGAACCAACTACCAGACCTCCAACGTGAATGCTGTCATGGACGGTGATATTGACGGGTTTATCAAGGCCTACCTGATGGAGTTTCCCGAATAACGGTTGTCTTTTCTATATCTGTCTGCATAAAATCCTGTAAAGACCTGCTGTGCAAAGCGGTTTTTGCAGGATTATTTCTTATCGTCCGGCAGCAGCGGCAGCAGCACTTCGCCGAGTTTGTGCTTGATATAATGCTCGTTCATAAAGTGGTTCTGCAGGTCGGGTGTCATCTCGCTATGAGCAAAAAATTTCCGATAATCCCGCTTTATATCGCCTAACACTTGGTCGTCGGGCGTGTAATGGCAGATGGTCATCGGTGTATCGTGCGGCGTGAATTTCTTGAAGCGAAACAGGTCCTGCATAGTGAACTTGAATTCGGTATCGCCGTTTTCGCGCCGCCCGCGGTACTTGTTCGTTCCCACAAACTGTTTCAGAGAGGACATCGGATTGAGTACGGGGTTGACCACCAACTTCCGCCCCGCAAAATCGGCACACAGCACATAGTAGCCGCCCAAAGAACTGCCTATCAGGCATTTCACATCCGTGTTCTCTTTTACAAACCGGTTGATTTTAGCCACCGACTCTTCCACATTATGGTTCACCTCTATCGGACACCACTCGAACTGCGGGTAGTATTTCTTCAAATCACCTACCGTATTGGAGTGGATTGACCCCGCGAAACCGTGTATATAAACCACTTTCATTGCTGTTACATTTCGTTGAAGTATTGTTTCAGATTTACCTCCGAATCCAGTTCCATCTTCTGGCGCAGGCGGTAGCGTATCATCTCCACGCCGCGTGTGGTCATGTTGAGCAGCGGAGCAATCTCCTTGGTCTGCAAGCCCATCTTGATATATACGCACAGGCGGCGTTCCTGCTTGTTCATCCACGGGTATTTCGCTTTCAGGCGATGGATAAACTTATCGTTTACAATGTCGAAATTATCTTCAAACCGCTTCCAGTCGACCGATGTTGCAGTGTTGTTTTGCAGTCGTTGCAGAAGCGACTGCATACGCAGTTTGGCATCGTCTGTCCGTCCTGCATTGAGCCAATCCACCGCACGGTGTACATCGCGCAGTACAGCGTCTGTCCATTCTTTGCGGTTGTTTTCCGACAGGATCATATTGCTCAGTTCCCGGCTCTTCTGCCGCAACTCGAACTGTGTTTTGTCGTTCTCCAGTTTCAGTATCTGCAGTTCCTGTTCGTGCAGTTTCTCATTGGCTTTCGCCTCTATGCGCTCTTTGTTGCGCTGTATCCGCCTCTGTACACGCCGGACGATATAAGCCGCCAGCAATGCACCCGCCAAAACGTAAAGAATGATTGCCGGTGTTGTCAGATACCACGGTCTCGCCACCACGATAGGCAAACTGCGTTCCTCTGTTCCCTGCGGGGTCTGCATACGTATATCCAGCCGGTAGTTGCCCGCCCGCAGGGCGGTGAAATCGCGATAGGGCGCGGTAGTAGGAGCGGTGAACTCTTTTTCTGCCGGCCACAGACGTGTCTCGAACACTGCGACATCCGTGGCGGTATGGTTTCCGCTGTATTCCACACGGAGCGAATAGACATCGGACGGCAACTGCACCTCACCCGTATGCTGCGGGTACGACTCGCCGTACACTTTCTCCGCTGCCGGACTGGTGGTCTGTACGGAGCGGATATAGAGTACATCGCCCTCCTGCGCATCGCCGTGCTGCCGGTTGTACTGCTGCGTATGCAGAGCCGGCATACCGATTTTGCAGAAACCGCCGACCCCGCCCGTTACCGCTTCGCCGGAAGACAGGAAAGCGATATTGGCAAAACCGCCTATTACAAATTTCTCCAGCGGCATTATCTCCACCGGTTCTGCATACGTGTCCCGTGCGGTGTCGAAGGCGCTTACCTGCAACTTGCTGTTGCTATAGAACCACAGGTTGCCCTCGGGGTCTTTCCTGACAAAGGGATAACGGGTGATGCAAGGCAGGTGCGCCTCCGCTGCAGACACTTCGCGCAACACACCGTCCGTCCCTACAACCCCCAAGTACGTATCGCCGGACACATATATCCCGTCCCCTACACGGGAGAGCGAATAAGTCTGGCGTGCGGCGGAATGAGGAATAACCACCTCTGCCTGAAGTGCCGTCCCGTCAGCATCGATCGTCATACGTTCCAACCCCCGTGAGGTAAGCACCCATATATTGCCTTGTGCGTCCGTCTCATAGTAGAGAGCCGTCTCGTCAAAACCGTTCAGATGTTTCAGTTGCCACCCGCCGGCAGTATGCCGCAACATTCCGAACCCGATATATGTTCCCGCAACGGCACTGCCGTTATGCTTTGTGCCTCCTGCATTGTGCATTGTCTTCACGCTCCAGACCCCATCGGCGGTTTCTATGGGCAGGAGACTGTTTCCCCGCACCTCAAACAGACCGCGGTTGTGGCAGCACAGCAGCCTACCGTCTATTTCGGCGATGCTCCATACTTGCCCCGACGAGCCTTCGACCATCGTCAGTTGTCCGCTGCGCAGACAGTACAGCCCCTGGTTGGTGCCGAGGTACAAAGCTCCGTCATATTCGCAGGCGGCGTAGCCGGAACCATAATCCGTCCGTGTAGTATTGAGTCTCTCTACGGGGAGCATCAGTTGTACACAGTCGATGCCTTTGTCCAAGCCTGCCCACAGATTGCCGTTCCTGTCAAACAGCAGGCTCAGGACGGTGTTGTTCTGCAATCCGTTCTCGCGTGTCAGGTAATGCGGGCTCTGTCCCTGCAAGTCGGTCAGTACGATGCCGTTACGAACTGTCCCGAAAGCCATATAGTGTTCATTGACAGCCATAGTATATAACTGGTTGTCTATAATGTATCGGTCCGCCTCTGTATGGAAGCATTTCAGCCGGTCTCCGTCGTACAGGTATATGCCTTTGAAATCGGTGGCGATCAGTACCCCGTTGCCTTTATACGGGAGCAGTGCGCATACCACCGAGCCGCGCAATGCTTCCGAGCCGCGCAGAGCATGCAGACGGTTGGCACTCAACACATATACATCCCGCGACGTTGCCACGAAGAACTCTTCTCCGGCCAGCAACGCCGTACGTATCACGTCTCCCGGGTCTATCACCTCTACACGGTTGTTCTCCGAGAACAGGAATATATAATTGCGCGTCTGTACATAGAGTCTGTCTTTTCCTATGAAGATTTTCCACACCTCCCCGAACTGCCGGTAGCGTGCGGGTATATGTTCCACCATGGAGCGGTACTCCATCGTACCTTTGGCATCGGGTCGGAACACCCCGAACTCGTCCGTGCCTCCCGCATAGACAGTGCCCGCCGTATCGGTGGCGATGGCACGCACCACCGTACCGTTGCCTATGCCGTACAGTTGCCAGCGGCTGCCGTCATACTCCAGCAAGCCATAGTTGTTCGCCGCGTAAATCCAGCCGTTCCGCTGTTGGAGCAACGCCCAGTTCTGGGTGCCGGCTGCATAATCGTCCGGCGTGAACGTGCGTACCGGTGCTACCCACTCGGCATATACCGGGAGAATACACAATACCGCTGCCGCCGTTATCATCAAGCGGGCTGAAAGATGTGAGATACGTGTGTTACACATGGCTTGTCGGTCTGTTCACGTGCAAAGTCGGTCTATTCACGTGCAAAATTACGAAAAAAAACGTATATATGCAAACCGTAAAACGTATATATGCAAACCGTGTCCTGAGACACCCGTACAAAGTACAGGACTATGCATAAAATATACGGAATATACAATTTCCGTATCTGCATATACCCATTACGTAGAAAAGACGTAGA
>DGIN01000028.1:15113-27575 GCA_002387325.1 Bacteroidales bacterium UBA4621
AAAGAAAAGGCTTTTTTTGATAGGACAAGCCGCCTTTTTATGCACTATATTCATTTTTTATGCAATATACGGCACTGCAATGAGCAATATACGGCACTGCAATGAGGACATGAACCAAAAAGGACTTGCGCGGGAGAAAAATTATCCGTAACTTTGCAGGCGTTTGAAAGAACACGATACATCAATCGAAAGAACACGATACATCAAAAGAACAAACCTGTTATACAGATTATGGACAAGCGAGCCCCTGAGATATTGTCGCTGAGACGTGACATAGAGAGCGAAGTGAAGCGTTTGGTACGTACGCCGTATGATTTTGAGTTTCTGGCAGGAGTTATATGGGAGCGTTTGCATGAGAACATCTCTCCCACCACGCTCAAGCGTCTGTGGGGGTATATAGAGGGTGCGGACACCACCCGTCGGAGTACGCTCTGTCTGCTGTCGCAGTTTCTCGGTTTCGCCGACTGGGAGACCTACCTTGCCGCGTTGCAACAGCGCAGTGATGCGGAGAGCGATACGTTTTCGGGCGAGGGTGTGCATACCGACCGACTGGCGGAGGGCGACCGTGTGGAGGTTGCATGGCTTCCGAACAGGCGGTGCGTGTTCCGCTATGAAGGCGGCTTGCACTTCCTTGTAGAGTATGCCGAAAACAGCAAACTGCGTGCAGGCGACCGGTTCGACTGCGGGTGTTTCCTTATAGGTCAGCCTATGTATCTTGACAATCTGCGCCGTGGCAGCGACGCCCCCGTATCGTATGTGGCGGGGAGCAGGAACGGACTGGTAAGTGCAACAATACTCTGACGAGAAATGACAGAAACGGAATACCCAGATTCGGGATTTATAGCAGCGGGGGACGTCTCTGCGCTGTGGCAGGAGATAACGCCGTTGCAGGTTCGGCGGCATAGTGTATTGTATCGCGGGAAGCGTTACGGCCGTTGGTTTGTGCTGAAAGGTTTGCCCGCCGAACAGCAGTCGCTGACGGATTTCCGTTTGCAGCAGGAGCGTGAGTTCCGTGTCGGCATCGGGCTGGTACACCCGAACATAGCGGGTACCTATTCGTTGGAAGAGGTGCCGGGTATAGGGCGTTGTATCGTAATGGAGTCGGTGGACGGACAGACATTGGACGGTTGGCTTTCCGCCCGTCCCGGCAGGCAGAAACGGCAACGGGTGCTGATACAACTGCTTGACGCAGTGGAGTATCTGCACGCACGTCAGTTGGTACATCACGATCTGAAGCCCGGTAATATCCTCATTACCCGTAACGGGGAGAACGTCAAACTGATTGATTTCGGCTTGAGCGACAGCGATGATTCCGCCACGTCCGCTCCCAACGACATACAAGCCGACTTGCTCCGTATAGCAGACCTGACAGACCTGCTGCACCTGTGCGGTTACAAGCCTGTTGTGCGTGCGTGCCGCAAGGGTCGTTACAAGAACATTGCGGAGTTGCGCAAAGGTATTTCGCGCTGCGGGAAAGCGTGGAAGGCGGTTGTTTCGTTGGCAGGAGCGTTTATGCTGACGTTATGTGCGGTGGTAGGCACCCTGTCCTATACAAGGCACCTGCAAGCGCATGAGCAGGTCGTTTTCGAGCAGCGGAAAGCAGCGATGGTGGCAGATGTGTGTTCCGTATGCGACCGTTGCGGTGCAGCGGGTCGCAAGGCGATAGATGGTGAGCAGTACCGTGAGTTTGCCCTTATGCAGTTGCTTGAGCATTGTCGTTATGCGGTGCTGAAAGATTCGCTGAACGCAGTTTATCCGCCCGATGATATAATGATTAACTATCTATGCAACAGCGAATTGGACAAGCGTTTCATGGTTATGTACAACCAACTGCAATGCGAGGCAAATGCAAAGCCGACCCTAAGCGAAGCGTATGCCGCCGGTCACATCAGCCAAGAAGAGTATGCGGCACTGACCAAGCGGCTTGCCCGACGGGGCAAAGAAATTAGTCAGACCCCGTAAGCGTCAGGCTGCGGACAGTGTGCAACGGTTCTGCCCTTGTATGTAATACAAGGTGCGGAATCTTAACAATCGTACATTTTTGCCGGTTGGATGTTCCTTCGTAGTTGGTTCGTAGTTCCTTCGTAGTTCCTTCGTAGGTGGTGGTTCCTGATCAACGGAAAGTAAACGGAGATCAAATCTTAACAACCGTACCTGTTTTACCTGTGTTTTTGCAAAGCGGGTAGAGAGGTGCGGATGAGTTGTCCGGGATGGCGGCGCAGGAGGTTGAGGGCGGGTGCGAGTTGTTTGTCGCTGTCGAGAGTGTCAAACAGGCTTTCAACCTTCTCCACGACCGTGGGTTGCGAAGTATGATAGGTGATCCGGTAGAGCGATTCACCGGTGGTTTCCTCCGTGGTGTAGCCCACGCAACCGAGATAGAAGATGTCTCCGTCGGCGATATTATCGACCATAGAAGGCAGATTGACAGCCGTTGTGCCGGATGTGGCAAGTTGGAAATCCCATTGGTAGTTGTTGTACAGCACGCCGGCGAACCATATAGGCAGCATTGTGGTATCGTTCATATCCGCCTGATAATAGTTGAAGACCGCAGCCTTGGATGCCGTTTCCCAGAAATACGTATCGTCGTTGGAGGGGACAATCAACAGCGTTTGGCAGTCTCTCATCCGCACATCGAAAGTTATATCCGAGCGGGGCTTGGCAGGAGTGGTAAACGGACGCTTTATCAACCTGTGGATAGGGCGTTTGTGCGAGTTGAGACAATAGGCAAACGCATAATAGTCGGTGTTAGGTTCCAGCCCGTGCAGTACTCCGTCGGCGGCACCATTGTAGAACATCATCTGCTCTATCGGCACCTTGGCATAGCCGTATTCTTTCAAGAGGTCGTTGAGTGCCTTGCAAATCTCTTTCTGCTCATCGAAATGATGCTCTATGAACCTCCGGTCGTTGCGGAAAGTGTTGTATTCCTCCACGGGCACGGCGTCGTAGATATAATAGAAGTCGTTGGATTTTGGGAAAATCTCCACCCACGCCTGTCCGGAACGTACACGGGAGACGGTGAAATCGAGCGTACTGTCGTTGACCGCCATCTCGCAGGAGAGGAGTCCGAGAGTCAGGGCGCAAAGGAACAGTATATATGAGTGTTTCATGGGGGTCAGGGATTAGTTTGTTTAAGGTCGTCCGCCACCGCTTTCATAAACGTAACCGCGCCGCGCATGTGCGTGCCGTAGTGCCCGAAATTATAGACCACATCGGCTTTCTTGTCGCGGAACCGGCGTTGCATCAACTGTGAATTGATAAACGGCACGGTCTCGTCGTCTTCGGAATGGAACATATAGAGCGGTGCTTTCGGCATGAAATCCTCTGGAATACTGTTGCCGGTCAGTTCCACATAGAAACGCGCCGTCTCACGGTTGGTACGGTCGGTGCCGTCGGGTGTAAGGATTTCGCTCAGTCGGTTGACCCCGATGAGCGTTGACATCTGGTTGACGGTGTATTTCTTGGAGTTGATCCACTCGTGATAGTTGCTCAGAAGCGGTTCTTTGAAGAAGAACGACATCTCGAGCGGCTTGTCCATACCGAGACTCATCCCCTGTATGATCAGCGGTACGGCACATGGGATACCGGTCTTGTCGAGTTTGACACTATAGTCGTAGGTGCGTGCGATGTCGTAGGGACCTGCTCCCGCATAGACTTTTTTGATTTTGAACTCCTCCATATATGCCGGGTAGGTCTCCAACACCCGCTGCACGTGGAGAGTGGTGGCACCGCCTTGCGAATAGCCCATCAGTATAACCGAGTCGGACAGCACTTTGAGTCCGCGCTCTGCAATGAACGGACGCACGGAAAGTGCCATATCAATGACATTGTGCGCCGTGGTCTCCGCCTGCAGATAGGGGTGGATACTGTCCACCGTAACGCCGTAACCGATATAGTCCGCCATTATCACGCCATAGCCCATACCTGCATACATCCCCTCGAAACTGAACGTCTCGGACGGGGCTTCGAAATTGGCACCGATAGTATAGTGGGAGACAATCATCAGGTTCTTGATAATGCCGTCCTCAGGATAAAAGAACTTGCCGGAGACGGTGAGCGAGTCGCCGTTGACATCAATGCTGCGGTATGTTCCCGCCACCTGGTGCACCTTGTAGGAAAGCATGGATTGGAGGAAACCGCGTGCCACATCGGTTACGGTAAGCGGGGAGGTGCGCTGCGGTTGGCGGGTGGTGTCCGCATCCCATTGCAGGTCGGGCTCGATATTGTCCCACGGCTGTTCATCACGGATATCGGACACTTGCTCCCGCATAGGTACAAACGCATTCGCCTGCCCTTTGTATTGGGTGAAATCCACGTACTCAGGTTCGATACGCCTGCACGAGACCAATGCCGTTAGCAGCAAAACGCCATATATTGTATAGTGTGCGTGTTTCATCTGTTTAGAAATTGCATCCTATAGAAGCGGAGAACATCCGCGAACCGAGCATATAGATAAAGTTACGCCCCGCAATGGCATTCAAAGCACCTATCTCCACAGCGGCAAAGCAATGCCTGCCCCCCGCTTTGATACCCAATAGCGTAAAGCCCCATGCGGGTGTCCATGCCAATGTACGTCCGTACATATCCGTTTCCGTACCGCCATTGACCCCTACGCCGAGCATCAGTGCCGAATAGAGACTGATATACGGTTTGTGGCAATATGTGAAACGTACAGCAGGCATCAGACAGGCATTGTAAAAAGAGTGGTCTTTGCCCGGAGTAGGAAGAGGCTGAATACCCTCCCGAATAACATCCCACCAGACCTGCTCGTAATCCGCCTGCACGCCCAAGGAAAACCACGGACGGAGGTAGTACTGGTACTCGGCAAAGATATGCCCCGTATAGCGATAATGGTTGGTGCTGTTGGAGTTGCGGTACATAGCCCGCTCATAGAGCATATCCCCCCATCCGATACGCAGTTCGTTACGTGCGGACATACGTTCTTCGCGCGTAAGCGCAAACACATCAGCCGACGAGAGCAAGCCTGCCACGACAAGCAATATGGAAAGAAACCAGCGCTTCACAAAGAGGATTACTTGATAACGGAAAGAACGGTTTCGCCGACGGCCTGGAGGGTGGCGGTACTGATATTGCGCATATCATCCTGCTGCGTGTGCCACCACGAGGGGAACCCCGTGGCGTTGCGCGTATCGTAGTGGATAATATCCACGCAGGGTATGCCCGCAATGGTATTGACATAGTAGTGGTCGTCCACTATGGGGTACGCCTGCTGATTGACGAAATAACGCCCATATCCCAATGCCGCGGCAGCACGCCAGACAGTCTCCACATAACTCTCTGCATACTGTGTGGAGTACATCTCGCGCGGGAAAGTGGCATCAGGCGCACCCACCATATCGAGCAAGATACCGAAACGGTATTTTACATTGTTTTTGTTTCTGGCGTATTCGGAAGCCCATAACTGGCTGCCGAGACACCATGTGTTTTCACGCTCGATACCCGTATAGAACTGCGGGGTACCCATATCTTCGCAATCGAAGAAAACAATATCCACCGGAGTGGAGAGGGTTGAGTCGGCTATCTGTTTGCCGAGTTGGCGTGCCACCTCCAGCAAGACCCCCACTCCGCTGGCACCATCGTTGGCACCGGGGACATTCAAGAAACGGTTTTCGTATTCCTCTTCTTCATCACACCAGGGGCGAGTGTCGTAGTGGGCGCAGAGAAGAACACGCGACCGGTCGCGCGTGGCTTCGGTATAGAAATGACCGATGATATTGAACACCGCTTGCGGACGTCCGCTATAGTCAAGCATAGAGCCTTTCTGCAACTCGACCTCCGCACCATAGCGGCGAAGTTGCTGCATCAGAAATATGGCACAATCCGTGTGCGACTTGCTATTCGGCACACGCGGACCGAAACGCAGTTGGCGCGAGATAAACTGATAGGCTGTATCCGCCGCAAAAGCAGGACGCTCTATGGGAGCGGCTTTCTTGTTGCCGCAAGATGTAAATGCCAATACTAACATCAATAGTCCGAAAAGAGATTTCTTCATTTGACTGATAGGGAACATTAATTAAAATTAGACCAATGGGACTAATTAGACTAATAGGGCTAAATAGGACAAATACACAGCACCTATAGTGCCCATAATTTGGACACTATAGGTGCTGTGTATATTAGTGGATATTCAGTTCGCTGACACTGGAGTGGGTCTGGATAGCCTGAATAGTGAGGGCAATCGGTTTCGCCAGACTCTCGATATGCACTTTGCTGCAACGTGCTGTATCAAAAGGCAGCGAGTCGGTGAAAACCAGTTCCTCCAATTCGCTATTCTCAATTCGCTCGCAAGCGGGTCCCGACATAATACCATGGCTGACCACCGCACGGACACTCTTTGCACCCGCTTTCTTCATCACCTCGGCGGCTTTGCAGAGCGTACCCGCCGTATCCGCCATATCATCCACGATGATAACATCCTTACCATAGACATCACCCAAAACACGAATCTCACTCACCTGATTGAAAACCTCACGGTTTTTGTAGCAGATAACCATCGGCACATCACGCTCGGTGAGACCGTGCATTTTCTTAGCAAAAGCAGCCGCACGCTTGGAACCGCCCACATCGGGCGAAGCGACAATGAGTTTTTTCAGATTAAGGCTCGCTACATAGGGAGCAAGTACATTCGAACCGTAGATATGGTCCACAGGAATATCAAAGAAGCCCTGAATCTGATCAGCGTGAAGGTCAACGGTGATGACACGGTCGGCACCGGCACCCTGAATCATATTGGCAACCAGTTTGGCACCTATAGAGACACGCGGTTTGTCTTTGCGGTCCTGACGCGCCCAACCGAAATACGGAATGACGGCAATGACCTTGTAGGCACTGGCACGTTTGGCGGCATCTATCATAAGGAGCAACTCCATCAGGTTGTCGCTGCTTGGGCAGGTGGACTGCACCAGATAAACCGAATGTCCGCGGACAGACTCGTTGAAATAAGCAGCAAACTCGCCATCGGAAAAACGGTCGATGTGTACATCTCCCAACTTACAACCGAGTTGTTCGCAGATACGCTGCGCAAGGGCTTCGCCCTTCGAACCCGCAAAAACCTTGTACGGGCTTAATTCTGTAGCCATAATGATTGTTTGAGGACTTTGCCTTAAGTCCACGAAAGGAAAAAAGTTTATAAACCTGAGCCAGGCACATCGCCATATGTCCTTCACAAACTCATCGGCACCGACCGACTACTTCAGACTTCCATACGGCGGATGTCAAGACCCCTATCTTTTCTTTTTCTTGTTCTGGTCGGAGAAAGCCATACGCGAGACGGGAAGAGCATCAAAAGCAGGAAAATTGCAGTTGATTTTGCCGGCGGACAGACGTTCTATGTCCTCACGGACACGGTTAAGCCCCGCTTCCTGATCTTTGTTCCAAACCAGATTCTTCTGGCGCATACATTGCGCTATATACAATACCAACGCCTCACGCTCCTGCCGGTTTTCGATAGTACAAGCGTAAGCAATCATATCCTGGATGATGCGCCCGTAGTTACGCATACGAATGGGCGTGGTGTTACGTGTCAGAGTCTGTTTCATATTTATAAAAACCGTTGCGCATCAGAGCGCATACGGCTGAAAGTTATTTAATTTTTATACGATAGAAAAATACAACATTCTGTTCATTTCACCATTATAAAAAAGTAAGGTGGATACTTATAGGATAGTTATAGGATGCGCACCCCTTGTTTCTTTGGCAAAATAGAACATTCTTACACATTCCGCTTTGGGTTTCTATTTCCTGCGGAGGAGATAAATCATCGTGGGATAGTGGTCTCCGTAACCGTCCTGCCAGACACCCGACTTGTGCGTACGCAGAGGCGTACCTTTGTCTTTTCCCTCCTGCACAGTGAGAAACTCCTTGTTGAATATCTGCGATTTCCAATATGTCCACTTGCCCGATTCCAATTTGGCATTCATCAGCGGCTCGGAGATGATAATCTGGTCAAACAGGTTCCAACTGCCATTATATGCCAACGAACCGATGCCGCGGTCAAGTTTCTGCCACATTGTATTGAAAAAGCCCTGAGGCGCAACCTCTTCACGGGTCTTTTTGGCTCCGAGAATTTCGGCGCAACTATGGTTGAACGGGTCATCGTTCAAGTCGCCCATAATAATGATTTTGGCTTGCGGATCACGGCGATAGATACTGTCGCAGATGCTACGGGTAAGCATAGCCGCCGTGTCGCGTGTGGGACGAGACGTCAGTTCTCCTCCATAGCGGCTCGGCCAGTGATTCACCAGAATATGTATTTTCTCGGGACTCCCCTCACCGATGAGATAGCCTGATACGAGCAGTTGCAGACGGCTCCTGACCAGTCCGCCGTCCGCATAATGCGCATGCAGTTCGTGTCCGCGCACGGACACAGGGCGGAATGCCGTACTGTCGTACATAAACCCCACATCCACACCGCGGCGGTCGGGTCCCTCAAGCAGAATGGGTTTGTAGCGGCGGTTGTACTTGTTGGTCTCGGCACACAAATCCTCCATACAGCGCATATTCTCCACCTCGGAAACGCCTACGCAAACCGCTCCCCGCGGGTCTTCGTCCGTACCGAGTTGCGAGATAGTATACCCCATATTATGGATTTTGTGTTCATACTTGAGCGAAGTCCATTTCATACCGCCATCGGGGAGATATTCATAGTCGTTTTTCCCCTCATCGTGAATGGTATCAAACAGATTCTCAAGATTGTAGAAAGCAATACAGCGCACATACATCTCGTTTTGTGCAAAAAGGGAAGTTGTGAGCAGCAAGCCCAGCGAAAGAACCCAAAGCGATGTGTGTTTCATAACAATATAGCAAATAGTGCCGCAAAGTTACACAAAAATTTTGTACTATGCAAAAAAAGCAGTAATTTTGCGGCTGTTAATTTCAATACAAACTATTTAGAGATGGAAAATCGTAGATTTGAAGACAGAAAAGAACCGGAGATCGTTTACTCCCGTTCTGTGAAGGCAGGAAAGCGCATTTACTATTTGGATGTACGCAAAGCGCGGAATGAGGATTTGTATCTGTGCATTACCGAGAGCAAGAAGAGGACAGCAGGCGAAACAGAGGTTCCGCAATTTGAAAAGCATAAATTGTTCCTTTATAAAGAAGATTTTGCCCACTTCACAGAGGGGTTGCAGGACGTAATCAACTACGTACAAGACCAGTTAGGCACTATTGAGGCACGTCAGGAATGGACTCCCGAAAGCAATGGTGAGTCCGCCCCCGATGCTGAAGCAACTACAGCAGAACCTGCCGCTACCGATGAACCGAAGAAAAAAAGTCTCTTCGGATTCCTGAAAAAAGACTGATCATAGAAAATATAGAATAAATGAAAACTCGGCTGCCCAACATAAATTTGGCAGCCGAGTTTTCATTTACGCATTGTGCATTGGGTTATATACCGGGCGGAGGCCCCATAGGGGGCATACCTCCGCGAGGGGGAGCACCTTTTCCGCCTTTGTCGTTCTCTATCATCTCCTGAATGTGTCCGCCCATACCGGAGGCTTTCAGTTTGCCCATCTTGTTGAGTTTATAGGTGAAGGTGAGCATAAAATAGGTAGGGAGGGTGTTATATTTGGCGTAACTGACATAGTTCTCACCCACCACTTGCACGATATTCTTCTTCTGGTGCAGAATATCATACACCTCGAGCGAAAGCGTGGCATTCGACCATGTTTTGTCGATAGACGCATTCCAGATTATCTCATTTACGTCGGTTAGTCCCGTGTAACCATAGCGGGCGGTATAACCGCAGTCGGTGGAGATATTCCACGACTTGGGTAAATGGAACTCCAAATCACCCGTTACGCCCCAGTTGAACACGTTGCTCACGCTGTTCTGCGTCAGGTTGTTCTGCGTGCGGCTGTAGGTGCCGTTGGCACGCAGACCTATATCCACGATGTCGTGCGTAAACCGCAGACCGAGGTCTTCGTTCACCTGCAGGTTGCCAGTCAGCGAGCGGTCGCCCAAAATCATATTCCCCTCCTCAATCATACGGGCAATCTCGTCGGCTTTCTGCTCTTTGAGGATATACGCCACACGCTGGTTGTAACTGATGGCGGTGCGGGTATTGAACTGCAACATCTTGTTGGCAAAAGGTGTGTTGTACATCAAGTCCGCCCCTATATTCCACGGCAGCACGTCGGCATTGACCGTCTGCTGGTAGAGTTTGCCCGTCTCGTCATAGATAGCGTTGTTCACCAACGCATCTTTGGTCATTGTAGCACGGATACCCGTCATAATACTGGAGAACTTGTCCTGGTTGAAGCGCGAGTACATTGCCATTAGGTTATGGCTGAAAGCGGGTTGCAACCCGAGGTTACCCACCGTCTCGTTCATAGCGTCCGAGTTGTTGCGCACAGGCTCCATTTGAGTAATCGTCGGCTGGCTGACCGTACCGCGGTAGCGGATACGCGCAAACTCTTTCTTGCCGAACTTGTACTTAAAATTGACGGTCGGCGACCAGTTCCACACGTTAATCAGTGTGTCTTGATGCAGCACCTGCCCGTAGTAGGTAGTAGTATGCGTCTGCGATGCCAGTACCCGCGCACCCACTGTCAGGTCGCTGTTTTTCGTCACCCAGCGGTAGTTCAGTTCCAACTGCTCCGAGTAGAAGCGATTGTTCAGTTGGTTGCTGTACAGCGAGTCGAAAGCATATTCGTGCGTTTCGGTATCAAACGAATACTGGTCTTTTGTCGAATTGCGGTTGCGCCCCGAGAAAGTAGCCGCAATCTCCAGCAGGTGGTTGCGCTTGTAGATCGGCTCGACATACGAAACTTTCAGGCTGTAACTGAGATTGTCATTCTTCGAATTGGTGTATTGGTTTACCAAAGACAGATTATCCAGATTATCAAATGCGTACGTACTATCGACCCCTGTTGTGTTGCCATAGTTTACCTTTCCCACAAGGGTTAAGGCGCGTCCTGGACGGAGGAACTTGTGGTTGTAGGTGAGTTTCAGTCCGCCGCTTATCTCGCGAGTGGAGTCCAAGCGGGTCTGGTAGCCGTCGTTGATGAGGCTGTCCTGACGGTGGTAGGTATAGTTCTCGTTGCTCAGATCGCTCTGCCCCGTGTAGGAGATGGTCGGCTGGATAAGCAGTTTGTTGAGCGAGTCTATTTGGTATTGCAGTTCGAGGCGCATGTTCACGTCCCACACCCGCGAGTGTTTGGTGAGCGAATCGCCGTTGAGATAGGTGTAGTCGCCCGCATAGGACTCTTTTTGCGTTAGGGCAAGCGTGTGGTTGGCGGAGTGGTTGATTGCCGCATCGCCGCCCAGAAGCAGGCTGGTCTGACTGTCTAATTTCTTGATACGGTCGTTGAAATCAACGTTGGTGTTCACGCCGATGTTCTCGCTGCGGGTGATGCCCGAATTGGCGTCCATACCGAAACCGCCCCGTCCGCGCCCCATACGCACCTCGTTGGTGTTGTTGGCACTGCCGATGATGGTGGTCTGGCTCTCGCCCAGCAGGATATTGGTAAACAGGTTGGCGTTGTAGCGGAAATCGTCCTTGAAGAAATGCTTCACCAACGCATTTGATGTGCTCCCATAAGCAGGGTCGCCATAGTTGAACCAGCCGCCGTTCTCCGTAACCATATCTGCGCCGATCGAACCCGTGTATTTGCCGAAGACACCGCGTTTGCGGTCCTGTTTGAGGGTCAGGTTGATGATATGCTCCGTGTCATCGTCCTCAAAGCCTGTCATCTTCGCCACGTCGGATTTCTCGTCAATGACCTGTATCTTCTCTATCATGTCGGCGGGGATATTCTTGGTGGCGGACTGCACATCGCTGCCGAAGAATTTTTTGCCATCGATGCGCACTGCCGTAATGCTCTCGCCGTTCACCGTCACATTTCCCTGCTGATCGACCGTTACCCCGTTCATCTTTTTGAGCAGGTCCTCCACCATGGCATTCTCCCCCACTTTGTAGGCGGAGGTGTTGTATTCGATGGTGTCGCCTTTGACGGTCATCTCCGCCGCATGTCCCTGCACGCTCACTTCCTGCAAAGCCAGCACGTCCTCTTGCAGGCGCACGGTCTTGAGCGTCAGCACATTGTCTTTTGCAGTCCGTGAAGGCACAGTTACATTTAGAGCCTGTTCCTTGTAGCCGATGTTGGATACATAGAGTCTGTATTGCCCCGCTGGAATGCCCCGCAGCGTGTACCACCCGTTGTCATCGGTCTGCGCACCTTGCACCAATACAGAATCAGTTCCTGAATAGCGGAACAAGCGTATTGTACTCATTTCCAACGCACTGCCATCCGTATTGCTTACTACCCTACCCTCTATCCCGTAGTGTGTATTCTCTGACTGCGCAAGCCCTACACTTGCGAATAAAAAAACGATTATCAGTCCAAAATGTTTCATACTGCACGGTGTTTTGCAAATCTTGTGCCAAAAAACGGGGCGAAACAATGCAAAAGTTTACATTTTATATAGTGTCCATTTAGAAAC
>DGIN01000076.1:0-24852 GCA_002387325.1 Bacteroidales bacterium UBA4621
TAGAAAGGACGTAGAAAGGACGTAGAAAAAAAACGTGCTTATACCAAGGTTAAGCCCACTTTTTATACAAATTATACAATAAAAATATACACTTTATACAATAACACTTTATTCATTTCTATTATGGCAAAAGCAGACTTGGAATTTCCCATTTCCGGACTTCACGGAAGACTCGCTAACGATAGTGAGACCTATTGTGCCAAACGTCTCGGCAAAACCGTTGTATCCAACTACCCAAAGCGTCAGAATCCTGACAAAACAACCGACAGCCAACGTGCCAACCGCTCTCGGTTTCAACAATCCGTCCTTGCCGCCAAAGCCGAACTGGCTGACCCTCTGCGCCGCGCCTACTGGCAATCGCTCTTCGACAAACAACACGAACCCCGCCGCTACAAAATCCTTCGCAACTTCGTCATTGCCCGACTTGTCAACCAATGAACCCTGTTTCTCAACTGCATCGGGCATTGTACAGGTGGTATGAGCAAAACAAGCGCATACTGCCGTGGCGGGAAGTCGATGATCCGTACAAGATCTGGATTTCGGAGATTATCCTCCAGCAGACGCGCGTAGTACAGGGAATGGAGTATTATCTCCGTTTTATCGACCGTTTTCCCGATACTGCCACCCTTGCCGCCGCACACGAAGACGAGGTGCTGCGCTATTGGCAGGGACTCGGCTACTACTCACGTGCACGCAACCTGCACAAAGCGGCACGGATGATTGTCGAAAAGGGGTGGCTGCCTTTTCCTTCCGCCTTTGAGCAGATACGCCTGCTGCCCGGTATCGGCGACTACACGGCGGGAGCCATCGCCTCGTTCGCCTACAACCTGCCATACCCCGCTATGGACGGCAACGTCTATCGGGTAGTGGCACGTCTCTTTGACTGCGACACGCCGTTTGATACCTCTGCGGGCAAGAAGCATTTCCATAACCTGATAGAAAATCTCCTTGACCGCGAAAACGCACGGCTGTTCAACTCGGCTATTATGGAGTTCGGTGCCCTCTATTGCACCCCGTCGCTCACACTTCTCGGCAGCGAAGAGCCGTCCTGTCCGCAATGCCCGCTCGGTATATTCTGCCAAGCCCGTGCGCACGACACCGCCCCATTGTTACCCGTGCGCAAGCCACGCACCGAACTGCGCGACCGGTATCTGAACTACCTTATATACATAAGCGGTGCTTCCACCCTGCTCCACCAACGCACCAAGAAAGACATCTGGCAGCACCTGTACGAGTTTCCCCTGCTGGAGACCGACCACTTGTTTGACAGCAGCGAAGCCGCCGACATACTCCGTAGTTCCGATTTCCTGACGCTCGATTTCACACATATCCTCAGCCACCAACGCCTGCACGCGCGTTTCTTCTGCTGCTGCGTGCCGGCGTTGCCGACTCTGCCTGAGACACTGTCTGTACCGCTTGCAGACCTCGACCAATACGCACTCTCCCGCCTTACACTGCGGGCTTTGGAGAAACTGCATATATAAAAAAATACGGGCGACTCTGCAAACACAGAGCACCCGTATTTTCATACGTTGCGTTTGGTACAAACTAATTTTAGTCCAGACAAGCGTCCAAGGCCTCGGTAATGGCTTTCTTGTCAAGGTGCTGACCTATGAAAACTAATTTCTGCATACGGTCGCCGTACTGGTCGTCCCAGTCGTGGCGCAGTTGGGCGTCTTGCGCCTTGAGTGCCTCCAACTCGTCCTGCGGCATCGTGGCAAACCACTCACCCGCTTTCTTTAGGTTGAACTGACGCCCCGCCTGCTCGAACAGGTAGCACATATCGTACTCGTCAGAAAAATAGCACATACCCTTCGCACGAATGACATTCTTCGGCCATTTGCTTGCCACAAACTCGTCGAACAAACCGAGGTTGAACGGACGGCGGGCATAATAGACAAACGTGGAGATACCGTACTCTTCGGCTTCGCCCTCGTCCTCATCGTGGTGATGGTGGTGTTCGTGGTCGTGATGATGCTCGTGATGCTCATACTCGTCGTGCTCGTGGTCGTGGTCATCATCATCATCGTCATCGTCATCATCGTGATGAGCATCTTCCACCTCCTGAATCCACGTAGCGGAAGTAGCCACCGCATCGAAATTGAACATCTTGGTATTGAGTATCCTGTCAAAATCGACATCGCAATAGTCGCACTCGATAATCTCAGCCTTGGGCTGAATAGCGCGAATGATAGCGCGGATATGCTCCAAATCCTCTTTCGATACCTCGCTCGACTTGTTGAGCAAAATGATATTACAGAACTCGATCTGCTGGATAACCAACGAAGCCAAGTCTTCCTCACCGATGTCCTTGCGGTTGAGGTCTTCGCCTGAAGCAAACTCGTCCCGCATACGGAGTGCGTCCACCACCGTAACAATGCAGTCGAGTACCGGCACACCGTCTTTGGCAAACATCGGCACCATCTGCGGGTAGGAGCAAAGCGTCTGGGCTATCGGTGCAGGCTCGCAGATACCCGAAGCCTCGATAACGATATAATCAAACTGGTTTTGCGAGACAAGGTCATGGAGTTGCTGCACCAAGTCCATCTTGAGCGTACAGCAGATACAACCGTTCTGCAAAGCCACCAGACTGTCGTCCTTTTGACTCACCACACCGCCTTTCTGTATCAAAGAGGCGTCTATATTCACCTCGCCTATATCATTCACAATCACCGCAAAGCGGATGCCCTTGCGGTTGGTGAGAATACGGTTGAGAAGCGTGGTCTTACCGCTGCCTAAATAACCCGTAAGCAGCAACACGGGGATTTGATTTACCATTTTCATAACATATCGTTTTTAATGGGTTCTTTTCCTTAAAATCAAACTCTGCCACTCCGCCAAGGCGAAAGCAGCAGAGTTTCCTTATTTGTTCATAGAATGCTTTTAGCGTCCTACATACTGCGTATAGATCGGGTAGTACTTCTCCAAGAGTTCGTTCCGATGATAGTGCTCGAGCGTTTGGAGTACATAGCCCAAGACGGCAGCGTGGTGTCCGATGGTCGATTGCGCACCGGCACGCTGTTGCTTGCTCAGTTGCGTACCCCATTGCAGGTACTCCACACTGTTGTTTGCCACATTGTCGAGGATAGTATCCGCTTTCTCCGTCTCGCCGAGCATCAGGTACATTGCCGCCATAGAAGCCGAAGTGTAATCATACGGCACATTGCATCCGGGAAGCATCTTTTCGGCATAGTCAAGCACTTCAACAGCCTTTTCGTTCTGTCCCTCTTTGATAAGTGCCTCAGCAAGTTGTGCAAACATCATACGGTGTGTGCGGCACATGCGCATCATATTCTCATCAATATAGATACCGGGTATATTCACATTTCCGTATGCGAACTTGTGCATCATATTGTCATACATTTTCTCCGTGTTCACACGCGGTTGCCCGTCTTTGCTCCGCACAGGCGTAATCTGGTATGCCATACCCGTCAGTTCGAAATAGGGTTCCAAACCGAGGTAATAGTCATTGCCCACGGTAGCGGCGAAATACATCGGGCGTTTCCATTGGTTCTGACTGAGCATCTCCATAATCATCATCTGGGAACGGGTGTAGCGGCGTTCCGACTTGAACATCACCTTCTGAGAATCGGGCGTCAGCACGTAGAGTTGGTTCGACGGCAGATAGTTTTCTCCCTCTTTGTTCTTGGTACGCGGGTCGTCCGAGCGCAGGAACGAGAAAGCCTTGTCCACTGAGATGGGACCGAGTTTGTTATCCACCCATGCTATCTCGTTCTTGCCGGGCATAAAGTCCTTGTAGTCCCACGAGATAGGCAGTGCGGGCGACTCGTAGTAGGGGCGTTTCATCTGCGAGATATACCAGTCGGTTTGCAGATACGACAGGTTGCATACACGCAGGTCGGTACCCACTTCCTCCACCTCCTGGTTGTACCAGAGCGGGAAAGTATCGTTGTCGCCGTTGGAGAAGATGATACCCTCTTTCTCGCACGATTTCAGGTAGTTAGCACCGAAATCGCGGCACGAGTAGCGGTGCGAACGGTCATGGTCGTCCCAGTTCTGCGAAGCCATCTGCGCCGGTACGAGCAGGCAGACAAGCGTTATCAGCAATGCCATTGCCACCTGTGCTTTCGGGTTCTTGATAGCGGCAGACAGCCAGTCAATGAGTGCCAAAGCCCCGAGACCGATCCATATACAGAACGCATAGAACGAACCTGCATACGCATAGTCCCGCTCACGCGGCTGGTAGGGAGTCTGGTTGAGATAGATGACGATAGCCAGACCGGTCAGGAAGAACAGCAGGAAAGTCAGCGTGAACGATTTCCATCCCTCTTTCACTTCCACACCATTCTCTTTCACGCGCTTGCCGCATTGCCAAACGATACCGATGATACCGAGCAGGAGCGGCAGCATATAATATACATTGTGTCCCTTGTTCTCTTTCAGTTCGGTAGGCAGTGCCGACTGGTCGCCGAGCATAGCATTGTCGATAAACGGAATGCCGCTGATCCAGTTGCCCTTGGTGATGTCGCCATACGACTGCAAGTCGTTCTGACGCCCGGCGAAATTCCACATAAAATAACGCCAGTACATAAAGTTCACCTGGTAGCGGAAGAAGAAGCGCATATTCTCGGCAAACGTAGGTGCGTAGTCGGTTTTCTGCTGCCCGCAGTAGTCGTAGCGCACACGCTTGCCCTTGACGTCCGCCCACTCTTTGTATGCCTCCACGTGGCTCGGTTGCGACGAGTACATACGCGGGAAGAGCATACAAAACTCCTTCATAAACACGTAGTTGGTCTTGTAACCCGTTACCACATAATGGTCTCTCTTGCCTTTCACATCGGGTGCGGGAGCGTACTGCGCATGCCCCTGTTTCTCTACGGGGATACACATATTTCCGCGCACTTCCAGTTTCACCGGCGCATTGTACGACTGACCGTAGAACAGCGGGCGGTCGCCGTACTGCTCACGGTTGAGGTAGTATTTGAGCGAGAACACATTGTCGGGCGAGTTCTGATCCATCGGTGTATCGGCACTCGAACGGATAACCAGCACCGCATAACTGCTGTAACCGATCAGGATTACCGCAATCATCAGCGTAGCGGTATTCAGCAGACGCGTGGAAACCACGTTGCGTTTCCAGAAAAGCAGCCCCGTTACCGCCGCACTGAGCAGCAAGCCGATCCACCAACTCTCGAACAGGAAAGCCGCACCCGACAGAGCAAATGCCAGTACAAACGAGATAATCTGGCGCACAGTCAGGCGGTCGCCGTCGTTGTGCATAGTCTCAATGGTTGCCCACACGATAGCGGCAATCGTCAGCACGATATATACTGCCAGCCCCGTATTGAACGGACAGCCCAAGCCATTGACAAACAGCAACTCAAACCAACCGGCGATAGTCGGGAAACCGGGAATGATACCGTACAGCACCACCGCGAGAATAGCCACCGATGCCAGAAACGCACAGATGACGCCTTTCCACGAGAAATCGTAACGGCGGAAATAATAGACCAACACAATGGCAGGAATGGTCAGCAGGTTCAGCAAGTGGACTCCTATCGACAAGCCCATCAGGTAGGCAATAAGTATCAACCAGCGGTCGGAGCCCTCCTCGTCGGCATGCTCGTCCCATTTGAGAATGAGCCAGAAGACGATGGCAGTAAACAGCGACGACGAAGCATACACCTCGCCCTCCACTGCCGAGAACCAGAACGTATCGGAGAACGTATATGCCAATGCGCCCACTGCACCTGCAGCCAGCACACCGATACCTTTGGCAAGCGTGTCGGGCTTTACCAACTTGCGTGCCAAGGCGGTAATCGTCCAGAATAGGAACAAGATAGTGAATGCCGATGCCAACGCCGACATCGCATTTACACACATCGCCACGTGGGCATTGTCGGAGGCAAACAACTGGGCGAAATGCCCCATCAGCATAAAGAACGGTGCTCCGGGCGGGTGTCCCACGTCCAACTTGTGAGCACTTGAGATAAACTCACCGCAGTCCCAAAACGACGCCGTGGGTTCAATGGTCAAGAGATACGTTGTTGCTGCTATGGCAAACACCACCCAACCGCAAACCGCATTCCACAGATTGAATTTTTTCATTATTTGTTTTTGTATTGTTTATTGCTCTACAAATAATTAATGGATAATTAACGGATAATTATATGTTCCAAAAACAATTAACGTCCAATTATACGATAATTAACGTTCATAACCGCAAATTACGTACAAAATTACGCAACACAACCCACTTAACAAAATCCGTACCATATTTTTTCCTCTTTTTCTCATCTTTTTCTTGGTTTTGCAGCCACATCGTGTGTGCGCGCTTGTGCATATCAAAAAAAAGCAGTATTTTTGTGGGCTTTTTTAACAAATTCAATGTATGGTAGAAAATAGAACCATTGCCGTAGTAGGTCTCGGGTACGTAGGTCTGCCTTTGGCTATTGAGTACGGAAAGAAATACCGTGTTATCGGTTTTGATGTTTTCCGTCCGCGCGTAGAGGAGTTGGAAGCGGGAAAAGACCACACCCTCGAAGCCGATCTGATTGGTATGAAACAGGCACGCGAGGCCTACAACTCCACGCATAAAATCGGACTCACTTTCACCTCCGACCCCGAGGAACTGCGGCAGGTGAACACCTATATCGTTACCGTTCCCACTCCCATTGACCGTTTCAACAACCCCGACCTCACGCCATTGCTCCGCGCGAGTGAGACCATCGGTAAGACGCTCAACACGGGCGACATAGTTATCTACGAATCAACCGTTTACCCGGGTTGCACAGAGGAGGACTGCGTACCCGTACTGGAACGCAACAGCGGACTGAAATTCAACAAGGACTTTTTCTGCGGCTACTCGCCCGAGCGTATCAACCCCGGCGACAAGGTGAATACCCTAACCAAAATCAAGAAGATTACGTCGGGTTCCACGCCCGAGGTGGCGGACATAGTGGACGCACTCTACAACTCGATTCTGGAGAACGGCACCCACCGCGCACCGAATATGAAAGTGGCGGAAGCGGCAAAGGCGGTGGAGAACAGCCAGCGCGATGTGAATATCTCGTTTATGAACGAATTGGCACTCATCTGCGACCGCGTAGGCATCGACACCAACGATGTCATCGAGGCGGCAGGCACCAAGTGGAACTTCCTCAAATACCGCCCCGGACTGGTCGGCGGGCATTGTATCTCGGTGGACCCGTACTATCTGGCGCACAAGGCGAAATCGCTCGGCTATGACCCGCAGGTGATTCTCAGCGGACGTGCCGTAAACAACTCCATCGCCAAGTTTATCGCCGACAAGACGCTCAAACTGATGATCAAAACAGACCATAAAATCCTCAATTCCAACGTGCTGATTCTCGGCGTTACCTTCAAGGAGAACTGCCCCGACTGCCGCAATACAAAGGTGGTGGACATCGCCAACGAGTTGGAGGATTTCGGTTGCCATGTGGACATCTACGACCCATGGGCAAGCCCCGAGGTGGTGAAGCGAGAGTACGGCAAAGACCTTATCCCCGCCATCGACCCCGACAAACCCTACGCCGCCGTTATCGCCTGCGTGTGCCACGACCAGTTCAAGACCTTCGATTTCCGCAAGTACAAAGAGCAGGGGACGGTCATCTTCGATGTGAAGAACTTTGTCGATCGCAACCTTGTCAATGCACGGCTATAGATTAACAAAGTTAAATATATAGCAAACAGCAAGGGATAAGCAACCTATACGCAACCTATAACAAATGACAGGGCATTCCGCACACAACAAATGCTTATAAATTGTTAATGGATTTTTGCCACCGATTATATACCAAAGTAAGGTGGATATAAGGAGGATATAAGGCGGATAGCAGGATAATACCCTAATAAGCACATTTACAAATTTACACATTTACAAAATTACAAATTACCAAGTCTATGAACATAGCAGTAGCCGGAACAGGATATGTAGGATTGTCCATCGCCACTTTGCTGGCGCAGCACAATCACGTTACAGCAGTAGATATTGTCCCCGAGAAGGTGGATATGCTCAACCGCCGCCAGTCGCCCATTCAGGACGAGTATATAGAGAAGTATCTCGCCGAGAAACCGCTCGACCTTACCGCCACTTTGGACGCTCACGCTGCATACAAAGACGCTGATTTTGTGGTGATTGCTGCGCCGACCAACTACGACAGCCAGAAGAACTATTTCGACACATCGGCGGTAGAGACGGTTATCCGCCTTGTGATGGAAGCCAATCCCGATGCGATTATGGTCATCAAATCGACCATACCCGTAGGCTACACCGAGAGTATCCGCCAAAAGACGGGCAGCAAGAACATCTTGTTCTCACCGGAGTTCCTCCGTGAGTCGAAAGCCCTGTACGACAACCTCTACCCGTCGCGTATCATTGTCGGCACCGACCTCAGCGATGCCCGTCTCGTGGAGGCGGCGCACACCTTTGCAGGCTTGCTCCAACAGGGTGCCATCAAGACGGATATCGACACCCTCTATATGGGCTTCACCGAGGCGGAGGCAGTCAAACTCTTTGCCAACACCTACCTCGCCCTGCGCGTCAGTTACTTCAACGAACTCGACACCTACGCCGAGATGAAAGGGCTTGATACACAAGCCATTATTGATGGTGTATGCCTCGACCCGCGTATCGGCACCCACTACAACAACCCCTCTTTCGGTTACGGCGGTTACTGCCTGCCCAAGGACACCAAACAGTTGCTCGCCAACTACCAAGATGTGCCCGAGAACCTCATCGAGGCGATTGTGGAGAGCAACCGCACCCGCAAGGATTTTATTGCCGACCGTGTACTGGCAAAAGCAGGCTACTACGACTACTACAACCGCGGTGATTTCAACCCGAGCGAGGAGCACACCTGCACTATAGGCGTCTATCGTCTGACGATGAAGTCCAATTCAGACAATTTCCGCCAGTCGTCGATACAAGGAATTATGAAGCGTGTCAAAGCCAAAGGCGCACAGGTCATCATCTACGAACCCACCCTGCCCGATGGTAGCACGTTCTTCGGCTCACTGGTGGTCAACGACTTGCAGAAGTTCAAATCTCTTTCCCAAGCCATCATCGCCAACCGCTACGACCCCTGCTTGGACGATGTCCAATCCAAGGTCTATACCCGCGACATCTTCCGCCGCGACTGATCAGCAACCGATTGGCTACCCACCAAACCGACTGCGGCTGCTCAAACAGATTGAGCAGCCGCAGTCGGTTTACAGACACAATAGTGTTTTTGTGTATTGTATTAGGGAGATGTATATTGTAATTATGGAAACTCTAATGTTGCAGTACCGATTCTATCTGATGTACCTGTTGGCGCAAGACGGGGTCTATCTCCAACTGTTCACGCATAAGAGCGAGCGAGTGTAATATCGTAGCGTGTGTACGGCGTCCCATATAAAGACCAATCTCATTGAGAGAGTGGTCGGTCAGTTCTTTGCTCAGATAGATTGCCACGTGGCGTGCCTGCATTATCTCTTTGGAGCGGTTTTGCGAAAGAATGGATTTCTCCGGTATATTGAAATGCTCCGCTACGGCCCCCACCACATCACTTATGTCTATTGTACTCGGCTGTATCTCAACAATATGCGCCACTACCTGTTCGGTCAGTTGCAGGTCTATCTCGCGATTGGTAAGGGTTGAGTGTGCCAGCAGACTTGCCAAAATACCTTCCAAGTCCCGCACGGAATCACGCACATTGTTGGCAATAAAATCAATGACCTCGTCAGGCAGCAAAATACCGTCACGGTGCATTTTGTTAAGCAATATATTGCGGCGCAAGTTGTAGTCCGGACGTGTAATCTCCGCCGACAAGCCCCATTTGAACCGCGTAAGCAGACGGTCTTCAATATCTTTCAGTTGCACAGGCGCACGATCCGAAGTCAGTATCAGTTGCTTGTGCGATTGCTGCAAATAGTTGAATATATGGAAGAAAGTATCCTGCGTACCTTTCAGACCTGCGAAATACTGGATATCGTCCACAATCAAGACATCCACACTCTGGTAGAAATTCAAGAAATCGGGGATACGATTGGTATTGCGTGCATCTTGGAACTGCAGTTTGAAGGTGTTCGCCGAGACATACAGGACACGCGTTTGCGGATTGAGCAAGCGTGCTTGGTTGCCGATAGCATTGGCAAGGTGGGTCTTTCCGACTCCGCTACCGCCATAGATAAACAACGGGTTGAAAGCCGTGTATCCGGGTTGTTTGGCAACAGCCACTCCCGCAGTACGCGCCAGTTTATTCGGTTCCCCCGCCACATACGAATCAAAAGTATAGATGGAATTGAGTTGGGTATCAAAATCCATCACCGGTGCAGCAGGCGTATATACTCCCACAGCACCGTTTTCCTTGCGGAGATTCTCATTGGACGTACCCGTTGAAGGAATGGTACTCCCCGCCCCCGAAGCAGAATCAATGAGTACGCGGTATTCCAACTGTGTCCCTTGCCCGAAGACACGGAACAGGGTTGCCGACAACAGGTTGATATAGTTCTCCTCAATATACTCGGCAACGAACTGCGACTTTACCTGCAGAATAAGCACGTGGCTGTCGTACTGCAACGGAACAATCGGTGCAAACCATGTCTGGTATGCACTTGGCGTCAGATTGTCAGCCAAAATTTGCTGACATTGCGCCCATAATATATTCAGTTGCTCATTCATTACTTGCCGTATTCAGTTGCCCGTTCACTATTTTCCGGTACCGTTTCAGGATTGTCGCAAACGCCGTTTCCAATCACGTCGAAATCCCTCGTTTGCGGTCCGGTCATCCCCTTGCCCGACGATGTTTCTTTTGAAAAAAGTGCGAAAAAAAGACGAAGGGTTTACCTCCGAATGCGATTGCAAAGGTACTGCTTTTTTCTCAAGCAGGCAAATCTTGCCTTCTATGGCGGAATATCACAAGATGTATTTTGCCGTATTTCAACGACTTACACGCTGCTGTTTGATAATCAGCATGTTATAAAAGTTTTCAACATACAGCCCGTTGATTTTCAGATACTTTGATATTTGCAACAGTTATATATCATTTTTCATAAACAATATGTATAAAACGCTATGTATGTACATATTACGTGAAAGCAAAAATAAATGTTATTTAGAACAGGCACAAACTATAGCAAAGCACGTTCCTGCGGGTGCATGAATAATTTTTCAGCAGTATATATAATTGCGGTGTATAATTATGGTATAATTATGCACAAAAAGTCGGCTTAACATCACGGAAAAGTCCTTTTCTTTCTACGTCCTTTCTACGTCCTTTCTACGTCCTTTCTACGTAATTGGTATATGGAAGTACAGAAATTGCATAATCAGTGTATATTATTGTATATTATTGTTTGATTTTTTGTCTGTAGAGAGTTTTTGCTGGTTTCCATTTTGCCCATACAAAATGGGAAATTGGATTTAGTGGCATTTACGTGCGATTTGCCGGTGTTTCTCAAGAAAAACGCACTCCCCTATTGTGTATGTCTTTTTTTTTATGTACCTTTGCAAAGATTTTGGGGTATCGGTTTCTGCTTGCGGCACAAGCAAAAAAAGCAGAATACAATTAGAGGGGAATGGTTGGTGAGTGTTGGGATTTTGAGGATATTCGGGTGGCAGAGGTTTCAAGGGCATTCCTGTATTGAGATTTCAAGGTTATCCGGGACTTAAACGGGTTATCTATGATTTTATTTCAGAAAAAAATCAGCATATTAAATTCAGAAAATCAGTATATTAAATATGGAAGAACAAGAAAAGTATGACGGTTCAAGCATTCAGGTGCTTGAGGGATTGGAGGCAGTGCGCAAACGCCCTGCGATGTATATTGGTGATATATCCCAGAAAGGTCTGCACCACTTGGTTTATGAGGTGGTGGACAACTCGATAGACGAGGCATTAGCCGGTTTCTGCACCCATATTGAGGTTACGATAAACGAAGACAACTCGATTACGGTTCAAGACAATGGTCGTGGTATCCCGGTGGATATGCACCCCAAAGAGCATAAGAGTGCATTGGAGGTGGTAATGACCGTACTGCATGCCGGCGGCAAATTCAACAAGAACAGTTACAAGGTGTCCGGCGGTCTGCACGGTGTGGGTGTGAGTTGCGTGAACGCCCTCTCGACCAAACTGCACGTGGAGGTGTTCCGCGAGGGGAAGATCTATATGCAAGAGTATGCCAAGGGCAAGCCGCTGTGCGCCGTGCAAGAGATTGGCACTTATAATATGGACGAGCGCGGGACGGGTACGTGTGTACAGTTCTGGCCAGACGGCAGTATCTTCACAGAGACGGTTTATCAGTATGACATTCTGGCAAATCGTATGCGCGAACTGGCCTACCTGAATGCGGGCGTTAAAATTACGCTGACGGACAAACGTCACGAGATAACCACCGCTCCGACCACCAATACCGATGGCGAAGTGGTGGCTTCGCAAGGTGTTCTTGCCGCCGACGGGAAACGCTACAAAGGGGAGGTATTCTTCTCGGAGAAAGGTTTGAGCGAGTTTGTGCGTTATATTGACAGCACGCGTACTCCGCTTATTTCGGATGTGATACACCTGAATACCGACAAATATGGTACGCCCGTGGAGGTGGCGATGATTTACAATACGGATTTCAATGAGAACATCCACTCGTATGTAAACAACATCAACACGATAGAAGGCGGTACGCATGTGGCCGGTTTCCGTGCGGCTCTGACCCGTGTGATGAAGAAATATGCCGAAGAGAGCAAACTGCTCGAAAAAGCCAAACTGAAAGACAAGGACGGCAATTCGACGATTGATCCGAACGATTTCCGTGAGGGTTTGACAGCGGTTATCTCCGTGAAGGTGGCAGAGCCGCAGTTTGAGGGTCAGACCAAGACCAAACTCGGCAACTCGGAAGTGGCAGGTATGGTTTCGTCCGCAGTGGCAGAGGCGTTGACCAATTATTTAGAGGAGCATCCTGATGATGCCAAAAAGATAGTAGAGAAAGTCATTCTCGCCGCCCAAGCCCGTATTGCAGCCCGCAATGCGCGTCAGAGCGTACTTCGCAAATCTCCGTTGAGCGGCGGCGGACTGCCCGGCAAACTGGCCGATTGTGCCAGCAAAGACCCTGCGGAATGCGAATTATTCCTGGTGGAGGGAGACTCGGCAGGCGGTACGGCAAAGACCGGTCGCGATCGTATGCATCAGGCTATTCTGCCGTTGCGCGGTAAGATACTGAATGTAGAGAAAGCCATGGAACACAAAGTATTCGAAAGCGAGGAGGTACGCAACATCTTTACCGCACTCGGTATCACTTTCGGAACGGAAGATGATCCCAAGGCTTTGAATTTGAGCAAGATCCGTTACCATAAAGTAATTATTATGGCGGATGCCGATGTGGACGGTGCACACATTGCCACGCTGATTATGACGCTATTCTTCCGCCATATGAAAGAGGTGATTGAACAAGGGCATCTCTATATTGCCATGGCTCCGCTCTATATGTGTTCGAAAGGCAATTACAAAGAGTATTGCTGGACAGACCAACAGCGTTTCGATTTCATCAAGAAATACGGCAACGGCGATGAAAAACAGATTAAGACCCAGCGGTACAAAGGTCTGGGTGAGATGTCGGACGAGCAACTCTGGGAGACGACTATGGATCCGGAGCGTCGTTTGCTGAAGAAAGTAACCATCGAGAATGCAGCCGAGGCCGACCATACCATTGCGATGCTGATGGGCGATGATGTGGCTCCGCGCCGTGAGTTTATAGAGGAGAATGCCACTTACGCAAACATCGATGCATAACCATTCCATGGTTTATTTATCATTATGAACGTTGCCGTTTATTGCAGTGCGAAAGACAAGATTGCCGAGGAGTACAAACTTCTCGGCGACCGATTGGGCGAGTGGATAGCCCGACAAGGGTACACCTTAATATACGGTGGTGCTACGGGCGGACTGATGACGCGCGTGAGCAATGCAGTGAAAGAGAATGGCGGAAAAGTGGTCGGTGTGGTGCCGAACCGTATCATTGCCGCGCATCGTCAAGCCGACAATTGCGATGAACTTTACACAGTGGCGACGATGAACGACCGCAAACAAAAAATGCGTGAGTTGGCGGATTGTTTCGTATGCCTTCCCGGCAGTTACGGCACATTGGACGAGATGATGGACGTAGTGGCGAGCGGTACGGTAGGAGAACACAGAAAACCCCTGTACATAGTGAATTATCAAGGATTTTACAACGGATTGCGCTTGCAGGCAAACCATATGCGTACGTTGGCATTTATCCCCGAGCAGGAGAGTTACAAACCTATCTATGTAGATACTTTGGACGAACTTTTTACTACACTTAAATAACATACATTTATGAACCAACAAACAAATTTGAAAAGCGACACACTCTCGACAGTGAAGTTCGAGCAACGTATGGAGCAAGTCAAGCACGATATTCAACGCTATCGTCGTATTGAACAATCGCAGGAACTCAAGGAGTTTCAAGACCTAAGTAAAGTTGTAGAGACAAAGGCGTTTCAAGACAACAAAACCTATCTGCTTCATCGTAAGTATCGCGACACAGACGAATACAAAAAGATGTCGCGTTATCACAGTCTCTGTCGCTCAATAGCGGTTCGGGTGTATCGTTGGGCAATATCATCGGAGGAATTTCGCCAGTATGTAGCCTTTACCAAAAGCGGTCGGTATGCAGATTTGCAAGACAAAGCGGCAGTGGCGGCTTCAAGCGAATTGCGTGCTTACCAAAAGACAGACAAGTCTCTGAAAGCGAAATGGTATCGCCGCAGTGCAGAGTCGGAAAAGACCCGCGAGTATTTGCATTTGGACGCAGAGATACACACGGAAGAGTTTGAGAAGAGCAATGCTTTCTGGGCAAATCCGAAACGTTGGTACACCACTGACGAGAGCAAACAGGACGCAAGATATACGGAACTGAAGACCACAGAGGATATCCGTTTTTATTTGTCGCAAGATGCCAAACAGATTGCGGAATGGGAGAGTTACAAGACCTTGTTCGAGGACGATTGCGAACAAATAACGGCTTGGAAATCAGGGTTCTACTATACCAATAAAAATCTGAAGACAGACCATTCGTATTACAACGAACAGTCGGCATACAATTGCGGGAAAAACGCCTTCGCTGCCAACAGTATCCTCTCTGTAGAAACAAAAAATGAAGAAGTTACAGCATCGGCATGGCATCCGGTGAAAGGTTTTATTCCCCATAATTTTGCATGGACAAGCGATGTGTTGCAAACGGCCGAAACATTCCAATCCGCAAAAGGGCTATTCTTGGCGAAAGTACGTGTATCGGGTACTGCCAATGCTGCCGTTTATCTGGCAACCGGCGAGAAACAGCCCGTTATCCAAATGATGCAATGGGATGGCAAACAAATATCGGCAGGCATACGCACAGACAAAGACGCAGCAAGCGTAACCATAGAAGGGTTAAAACCTGCACAATGGTACATTTACGGTGTGCTGATTACGGATAAAGAGATTGCGTGGTCGGTGAACGGACAAGAAGTAATGCGAATCAAGAATAATTTCGGCGGCAAGTCGTTCTATCCTGCCGTTTCCGAGTTCTTACCGGAGGGAAAACCTGCGGGTACGGGCAAAGTGGAAATAGATTGGCTGCGTGTATATGACCGAGCATAGTGCTATTCTAAAAGATATGTAAGTTATGTTTCTGATTGCAGGTCCTTGTGCGATTGAAAACAGAGAGATTGCCCTTGAAACCGCTCATACACTGAGAGAGGTGTGTGAAGACTTGGGTATCCGCCTTATATATAAATCGTCTTTCGACAAAGCCAATCGCACCTCTGCCGACTCACAACGCGGCGTAGGTATGATTAAAGGCTTGGAGATTTTGTCGGAAGTGAAAGAAGCAACAGGATTGCCCATCCTGACCGACGTACACGAGTCGTGGCAATGTGAACCGGTGGCAGAGGTGGCAGATGTATTGCAGATACCCGCATTTCTGTGCCGTCAGACCGATCTGCTTATGGCAGCAGCGGAAACAGGGCGTATAGTGAATGTAAAAAAAGGTCAGTTCATGGCTCCGTGGGATATGCAAGGGGTGGTCAGTAAAATTGTTTCTGTACCGTCGGACAAACCTGTCGGTGAACGACTTTGGCTCACCGAGCGCGGGTCGTCATTCGGCTATGGCAACATAGTGGTGGATATGACCTCGTTGGTGGAAATGCGTAAGTTCGGTTGTCCCGTTATATTCGATGCCACCCACTCTGTGCAGAAACCGAGCAGCCAAGCAGGGGTAACAGGGGGCAATCGCGAAATGGTGCCATACCTGATGCGTGCGGCCTTGGCTGTCGGTGTTGACGGATTGTTCCTTGAAGTACACCCCAATCCCGACAAGGCTATATCCGATGCGGCCAATCAAGTGAAACTGAGCGATGTACGCACGCTTCTTACCCAAGCGTTGGCAATAGACACATTAGTAAGAAAACTGAAATGACTTATTCGGACAGAGCAAAAAGCATATTTGCCGAAGAGATTGAAGAGTTGAGAAAACTCAGTGCTTCGATTGACAAAAACTTTGACAAGGCAGTAGAACTTATCTATGCTTGCAAGGGAAAATTGGTGGTGATGGGCATCGGCAAAACGGGTATCATCGGGCATAAGATTGCCTCCTCGTTGGCTTCTACAGGCACCTCTGCCATCTTTGTCAATGCCGCCGAAGCGGTGCATGGCGACTTGGGAATGGTTTGCAGCAAAGATGTGGTGCTGCTTGTAAGCAACAGCGGTGCCACCAATGAGATACTGAATGTCATTGCCCCACTACGCAATTTAGGCTGCACACTTATTGCTATGACCGGCGATCCCGATTCGCAATTGGCACATGAGAGCGATGTGGTCATCTCTGTACATGTGGATAAGGAGGCTTGCCCTCTCGGTTTAGCCCCGACTACATCTACCACCGCCACTACACTGATGGGGGATGCATTGATTGTCTGCCTGATGGAGAAACATCACTTCAAGGCAGAGAATTTCGCACTGTATCATCCGGGAGGTGCACTCGGACGCCAACTGCTTGCACGGGTCAAAAACCGTATGCAGACCAGCGTCCCGCGCGTGCAGGTGGACACGCCTTTCCGCGAACTGGTATGCGAAATGTCGGAGAAACATCTCGGAATGACAATGGTATATGATAACAGACGCTGTATAGGTATCATCACAGACGGGGACTTGCGCCGTGCCATTCAGAAATATGATGATTTGCATATCGTAGCACGTGATATGATGACGCCATCATATAAACATATCCATAAAGAAGCACTTTTAACGGAAGCGTTGGCAATAATGGACAAGTACAATATCACCACGCTTGCTGTTACAGAAACATCTGATACAGAAGAAATTATAGGTATCATCTCCATTCACCACATCATTGATTTCAACTGATCACCCCTATGGAACCGACCATTACCGTCTATTGCAAGAACACGCACTCTTACCACGAAGTGCCACGCGGTATCTCGCTTATAGAATTGCGGGATATGCTTCATATCAAATTGAAGTATCCCATCATTGCAGCGCATGTCAACTACAAAGAGGAGAACCTTGATTTTCTGCTCTATAAACCCAAAGATGTAGAATTTCTCGATGCCAGTTCCGCCAGCGGAATGCGGTGCTATGTACGTACACTCAGTATGGTGCTTGCGTGTGCCATCAACGAACTCTACCCGCGTGCAGACCTGCGTATAGAACACCCTATCTCCAAAGGATACTACTGTACCCTCCAATGGCGCAAACCCAAAGACGGGGAATTGGCATCCGACTCGGTTAATCCCAAACTGACGCCGGAGATGATTGAGTCTATCAAACATCGTATGATGCAGATTATCAAGGAAGATCGCAAGATATACGAGGAAGAGAAGCGCACCAAGGATGTCATTCAGATGTTTAGCAGCCGCGTAGACGGAGAGAGTACTATCTTCGAGACATTAGGCAATCCCTACTGCCGCTATTTCCGTATGGGCGATTTCATTGATTATTACACCAATACTCTTATGCCGTCATCGGGGTATATCAATGTTTTCGACCTTGAGCCGTATTTCGACGGAATGCTCCTGCGTATCCCCAACCGCACCAATCCGACCGTTCTCGAAGATAAAATTTCGCAAGACAAGATGTTCAGTATTTTCAGCGAATATAACTCGTGGAACAAACTGCTGAATATCAACAACGTAAGCGATTTCAACGTGGCTTGCAAGGGCAACCGCAGTTTTATGATGATCAAACTTGCCGAAGCACTGCATGAAAAGAAAATCGCCCAAATGGCTGATGCCATTGCCAACCGGAAAGAACGCCCGAAATTCGTTTTAATCTCAGGTCCCTCTTCTTCCGGCAAGACAACTTTCTCAAAACGTTTGCAGATACAGTTGCTCGTCAACGGGATAAAACCGGTTATCATCTCGATGGACAACTATTTTGTCAACCGTGTTGATACCCCGCGCGATGCCAATGGCGATTGGGACTTTGAAAACATCAAAGCTCTCGACCTACCCTATTTCCGCCAACAGATGAGCGATTTGATGGAGGGAAAAGAAGTGGATCTTCCTACTTTTTCTTTTGAAAAAGGCGAACGTATCTACGACGGGCAGAAACTGCGTTTGGAAAAAGACAGCATTATCATTCTTGAGGGCTTGCATGCACTCAACCCTTCTTTGCTGCCCAATATCCCGCGCTCGGCAACATTTAAGATTTTTGTCTCTGCGCTTACTACCATCAACATTGACAATCATAACTGGATTCCCACCACAGACATACGTCTCCTGCGCCGTATTGTCCGCGATTATAAATACCGCAACTACTCCGCCCGCGACACTATCGCCCGTTGTCCGTCCGTTCTGCGCGGTGAGCAGACGTGGATTTATCCGTTTCAAGAAGAGGCGGATATGATGTTCAACTCGGCTCTGCTCTTCGAATTGGCGGTACTCAAGCGTCATGCCGAACCGATTCTTGCAGAAGTTCCCAAGTACTGCGACGAATACACAGAAGCACACCGCCTGATCAAGTTCCTGCAGTATTTCGAACCTATCCCCGAAAAAGAGATTCCGCCTACATCGCTCTTGCGCGAGTTCGTCGGTGGCAGTTCGTTCCATTATTAAAAAGCCGTGCTTACATCGTCGTTATGTTCTATATCCGAACAGCCTTCCTTTGTTATATAAAGTAAGGTGGATGTAAGGTGGATAGAAAGTTTATATTTATCGTTGCACTTGTTTTGGTAAGAAAAATACAACATTATGAAACAACTCATTTTGTCTCTGTTTTGTTTATTGTTCGGACTGTCAATACGGGCGAATGACTCTATCGCTAACAATCCGAATATATTCGATGATATGTATGGCGTAACCATACACCAAGACTCGTTGGTAGGTGTCTTGTTGGAACACAGAATAAAAGGTAACAACGAAATGGTGGAGATTGATGGCTATCGCGTACAAATCTACTCGTCCAATCGGCAACAGACTGCCAAAGCCGAGGCACTTCAACTTGAAAAGGACATCACCGACAAAGTTTCTATGCCGGTTTATGTACTCTATATGACACCCTTTTGGAAAGTCCGTTTGGGAAATTTCCGAACTTTCGATGAGGCAAACACTTTCAAAAACCAATTCCTTGCACAATTCCCCGAAATGCAGGGGGACACGTATGTCGTACGTGATAAAATACAGATATTACAATGAATTTGCAAACATTCAATCCCGATAAAGAAAAGACCGAACTCATCGCCAAAGACATAACTTCAATCCTGACATTGGTGGGCGAAAACCCGTATAGGCAGGGATTGGTACGCACTCCTGAACGTGTGGGAGAGGCGTTGCAATTTCTGACCAAAGGTTACGATGAAGATCCGGAAGCAATACTCCGCTCTGCCCTGTTTGAGGAAGACTACCGCCAAATGGTGGTGGTGAAAGATATTGAGTTCTATTCACTTTGCGAACACCATATGCTGCCTTTTTTTGGCAAAGCGCACGTGGCATATATCCCAAACGGAAAGATTACCGGTTTGAGCAAAATTGCCCGCGTGGTGGATGTTTATGCCCGTCGCCTGCAGGTGCAAGAGCGATTGACCACACAAATCAAAGATTGCATTCAAAATACGCTCAACCCATTGGGCGTGATGGTGGTTGTTGAAGCCGAACACCTCTGTATGCAGATGCGCGGTGTGCAGAAACCGCACAGCACTACTACCACGTCTGATTTCACCGGTGCTTTCACCCGCCAGGAAACACGCGATGAATTTCTCCGCCTCATCCGCGGATAAGTTTTTTGAAAATAATATGTATAATTGCTAAACATTAAGAATTTTAAGGAGCAAAGTTACTTGCCCTAAATAAAAATATAAACAATCCTCTCACACGATGTAAACCTGTGAGCGTCCCGCTCCTGATGTGAAGGGGAAAGAAGCCACGCCGTTGGATACTGCCAATATGGGAGATATCTCTATCGGGCGGTGGCGGCAGGTGAAATTCCTGCAAAGACATATTAAGGCGTTTATTGACGCTCTGTTCTGACCCTTAGAAACTTCGCAACTTTCTACAGATATTTTTCAGAACTTAGCAACAATGAATGTCTACGGGATATGTGGTACCTAACACTACACATCATTGTATTTATGCACGCATATGTGCATAGGCATAATGGGTGTTTTGTGCAGTATGTGCATATTCGGCGTGAACTTCGGCGTTGTCAGTTCTAAAAGTATCAGGCAATGCGAAGGCCTCTAAGAGTGGAACTGACAACAGAGTAAGTTTCACGCTTTTTTTTTTGTATATATGCATATGTACGTGCATATTAGATAAAAATATAAAGGGAGTAATGCCGAAAATCCCATAAAGAGTAGGCTATGTAAAAATATTTTTTATTATGAAAGGTTATTTCTTAATTTCCTGTTTAGCAGTAGGAATGCTGCTATCGTCCTGTACATCAGTGCAGAAAATCTGTGTTCAACAGCAGCTGTAAGCGGTGTAACAAACGCAATCAACCTGTACATCAGTGCAGAAAATCTGTGTTCAACAGCCATAAGGAGTTCCATAATGGTGCAAGCAGACCTGTACATCAGTGCAGAAAATCTGTGTTCAACAGCACCAAAGTCTCTACCAACAATACAAGGATGTTTTAGCGGACAGCAATAATTTGCAACATCGTTTCAGAGGCGGGAATGATTTCCAATCCCAAGATGACGGTCTATGCCGCCAGCAAATGGGCGGTTATCGGCTGGAGCGACTCGCTCCGTATTGAACTGGACGAGATGAAAAAGAACGTCCATGTAACCACCATCGCCCCCTACTACATCAATACAGGGATGTTCAACGGGGTGGAATCGCCCATTTTCCCTATCCTCGACCCTGAAAAAACAGCCGGGAAAATTATCCGGGTCATCGAGCGCAATCAGGACTTCTGCGGACTGCCGTGGGGCTTCCATTTCGTGCGCTTTATGCAGGGCATCCTGCCAACAAAACTGTTTGATTTTGTGTTTGGTACGGTTTTTGGTATCTTCAAAGCAATGGATCATTTTACAGGACGAAAATAGACCACTATCCATTTACAAATTTACACACTTACAAATTTACAAATTCCCCCCTCATGAATATTGAGCAAATACACGATGCGCAAAAAGCGTTTTTTCGCTCGGGCAAAACGCTTGACTATGCCTTTCGCAAACAGATGCTGCAACGGTTGGATTGTGCCTTGCACACCTACGAAAAACCGCTGACAGATGCGCTGTGGACTGACCTCCACAAGTCGTATGAAGAAGCCTGTCTCACCGAGATAAGTATCGTCTATGGCGAAATACGCAACCATTTGCGCCACTTGCGCCGCTGGATGCGTCCCGTGCGCAAGCCCTCGCCGCTGAGTATATTCCCCGCACGAAGCAAAATCATCACCGAACCGCTCGGCAATACGCTGATTATTGCGCCGTGGAACTACCCCGTGCAACTCCTGCTCAACCCGCTCGTCGGAGCCATCTCGGCGGGTTGCACGGCTATGCTCAAACCCTCACCATACGTACCGCACGTGTCGGCGGTATTGAGTGAGATGATACGCACCACCTTCCCCGGAGAATACATCAGTATAGTGGAGGGGCATCGCAATGTCAACACCGCTCTCTTGGCACAACGATGGGACTTGATTTTCTTCACAGGCAGCCCAGACCTCGGCAAGAAAGTGATGCTCGCCGCCTCGCAACACCTCACCCCCGTAGTGCTGGAATTAGGAGGAAAAAGCCCGTGCATCATTGATAAAGATGCCAACCTTGCCATTGCCGCCAAGCGTGTGGCATGGGGAAAGTCGCTCAATGCGGGACAGACCTGTATCGCACCCGATTATCTGCTCATTCACGCCCACGTGCAGGACGAGTTTCTGCGCCTGCTGAAACTGGAATTCGAAAACCTGCTCGGCAAAGACCCGCAACTGAGCCGCCATTTCGTGCGTATTGTCAGCGACCGTGCTTTCGAGCGTCTGTCGGGCTATCTGCAAGACGGCATCGTCTATTATGGTGGCAAAACCGATGCACGGGAACGCTATTTCTCGCCTACCATTCTCACCGGTGTGCGCACCGACAGCCCCGTAATGCAGGAGGAAATCTTCGGACCCATATTTCCGGTACTCACGTTCACCGACCTGCAAGAAGTGATTGATTTTGTTGCGAACAGGGAAAAACCGCTGGCACTCTACTACTTCGGAAAACAGGGCAGACGCATTTTGAAACATACATCCGCTGGAGGCACCTGTATCAACGATACCATTATGCACATCGTCAACCACCATATCCCCTTTGGTGGCGTGGGCAACTCGGGTATGTCGGCATACCACGGCAAAGACTCTTACTTGGCGTTCAGCCACCGCCGTTCGGTCGTTACTACTCCTACCTGCATAGATCTTCCCTTCCGCTATATGCCCTATTCTCTTTTTAAGTGGATCAAAAAGATTTTGTAAAAACATCTTTTTTCTCTCTTTGCAAGTATAAATTGGGTATATGGAGGTATAAGTATTCTCCACCGAAAATATACAGTTTATGCACTTTCCGTACCTCCATATATCCATTACGTAGAAAGGACGTAGAAAGGACGTAGAAAGAAAAGGCTTTTTTCGATACGATAAGCCACCTTTTTATGCACTTTATGCACTTTCAATATTGCATAAAGTGCATAAACATTGTGCGGCTGCCATGTGTTCAGAATTGTTTTTGGGATAATACTTGCAATTTTGGCTTTTTTGTTGTACCTTTGCACACGTAAACACGTAAAAAGGTACATTAGGTATGTTGAAATATATCAAACAATCTCTATCAGCTCTGCTGTTGGTGCTTTCCATTCCATGTTTTGCGCTCCGCGTGGAGTGCATCGGCACTGCGGTGCAAGTGGTCAATCAAGGCGATACCGTATTTGTGTTTGCCGAAGAAATCGCTATGCGCACAAAGGACGGAATACCTGCCGACTGGTACAAAACAGACGGCACCTTGGCGCAGTCGAACACAGACAATGTATTTCTCGACAACGGCGGATATTATGTGGATATCAACGGCACACGCGACTATTTTTATGTCTTTTCGTATGCCGATTACCGCCCGCAAAACATTACGCTGGAAGTAACCGCCTACTGCCGCGACACACGTTTGACGGTATCGGGTACGTTTCCCGAAATGACCTACCTGTCGCCTGCCGGCACACGCACACTCCCGCGCACCTGCTCCATAGCCTACACAGACCTGGGTTGGAACTCGTCCGACCTCCAATGGCAGGACTCGGCTATCGTACTGACCGACCGGACATTCCACCTCGGCGAATATACCCTCCCCGCTATCTATAAGACAACGGATATTTGTCTTGCCTACGAACCCATAGCCGCACAACTCGGCTTGGAACAGGACTCCGTTTGTATCACTTTGGCGAAACCCGTAGCGGTCAAATCTATGCCCACCACGCAGACCACCGTCCGCGGCACGGAAATGGAAAACGAAGTGGAACGCCCTACCGAAGCATCTGTTCTGACAGGCTCTGCACCGATAGATGTGCTTTTCAAAGCCAACCCCACACCTGCCGTGGACTATTTCTCGTGGACTATCTACAAAGGTACGCAACTCATTGTTTCCCGCACCGATGAAGAGCATCGCTACACATTCAGCGAACCGGGCTCGTACCGCGTAGTCAGCACCGTCAGCAATGCCACCTGCCCTTGCCAAGACGCAGAAAAACCCGATTGCGAGAGGGATTCTACCGAGATAACTATCGCTGTCAGCGAGTCGCAACTATTAGTTCCGAATGTTTTCACCCCCAATGGCGACGGCAAGAACGACGAGTTCCGTGTGCTGTACCGCTCTATCAAAGAATTTCACTGCTGGGTCTATAACCGATGGGGCAAGTTGGTCTATGAATGGACAGACCCCGCCAAGGGCTGGGACGGTACCATCAACGGGCGCCCTGCCGCTGAGGGGGCATATTTCTACGTCATCCGTGCGTTGGGTACCGATGCCGCACCCAATGCGCAATACACCTCCAAAATCAAATACACCAAAGCCCAGAACAACGCCTCCGATGCCGTCATCGGCATCTATCAACTCTCCGGCGACATCAATTTGATACGAGGGAAATAATCCGGTTGGGCAACTGGACGATTTATAATTTGACAAACAACTATACAGAATATGAAAAAACTACTGATGACTATGGCTATTGCCGGTACTACTTTGGCGGCTGTGGCTGCCCCTGCTGCTAATGCAGACAACCCGTTCTTCCACGAGAAAGAATGGAAAACGCCACACGGTACATATCCCTTCAACGAGATCCGCCCGGAGCATTATATGCCCGCTTTTGAGGAGGGTATGCGCCAGGGATTGGCAGAGATTGATGCAATCGTAAACAACCCTGAAG
>DGIN01000076.1:25051-33135 GCA_002387325.1 Bacteroidales bacterium UBA4621
TTCAAGCGTATCAAAGCCGTTTACGACCAAAAAGACAAACTCAAACTCACCAAAGAGCAAGCCAAACTATTAGACGACATCTATGAGTCGTTTGCCAACAACGGAGCCAATCTCAGCCCCGAGGACAAGCAGACCTACCGTGAGTTGTCGTCCAAACTGAGCCAACTGACCTTGCTCTACGGACAAAACGTATTGCGTGCCACCAATGCTTGGACAATGCTCCTGACCGATGAGTCGCTGCTTGCCGGTCTGAACGACGACACCAAGGCTATCCTGCGCGACAATGCCGAGAAGAAAGGGTTGCAAGGCTGGTTGCTCAACCTCAAACCGACCACTTATATCCCCGTAATGCAGGACTTGGACAACCGCGACATCCGTCGTGAGTTGTACACCGCATACAACAGCCGTTGCATCGGCGGCGAGTACGACAACACGCAGGTGATCATCGACATCGTAAATACCCGTCTGGCTCTCGCCAACCTGTTCGGCAAGAAGACCTATGCCGAGAAATCGCTCCACAAGACGATGGCGGAAACCCCCGAAAAGGTCTATCAGTTGCTTGACCAACTACGCGACAGTTATATGCCCGCAGCCCGTGCCGAGGTGGAGGAACTGCAGCAGTTCGCTACCGCACACGGTTTCTATGCCACCATCCAACCATGGGACTGGAGTTACTATTCCAAAAAACTGAAGAACGAGAAATATGCCATCTCTGATGACGACCTCCGTCCGTACTTTGAGAAAGAGGCGGTTATCCAAGGAGTCTTCGGTTTGGCAAAACGTCTCTACGGCATTACTTTCAAAGAGAACAAGAACATCCCCGTTTACAACCCCGAAGTGAAAGCCTACGAGGTGTTTGACGAAAAAGGCAAATATCTGGCGGTTTACTATGCCGACTTCCACCCGCGGGACGGCAAGCGCGGCGGTGCATGGATGAACGATTTTCAGCCGCAATACCGCGATGGCAAGACCGACCACCGTCCGCATATCGTCAATGTGATGAACTTTACCCGCCCCACATCCGACAAACCCGCATTGTTCACGTATGACGAAGTGGAGACTTTCCTCCACGAGTTCGGGCATGGCTTGCACGGAATGCTCACCCGCTGCCAATACTCGGCTCTGTCGGGCACCAGCGTGCCGCGCGATTTCGTAGAGTTGCCTTCGCAGTTCAACGAGAACTTCCTCGGCGAGAAAGAGTTCCTCGACACCTTTGCCAAGCACTATCAGACCGGCGAGAAGATGCCGCAGGAACTGATTGACAAGATTAAGGCGTCCAACAACTACCACGCGGCTTATGCTTGTGTGCGCCAACTCTCATTCGGCTATCTCGATATGGCTTGGCATACGCTAACCAAGCCGTTTACCGTTCCGGCTGACCTTACTACCGAAGAGGCGGTTATCAAGTTCGGCAACGATGCTATGGAGCAGGTGCGTGTATTGCCCAACGTACCGGGTACACAGATGGAGACCGCTTTCACCCATATTTTCTCGGGCGGATACGCAGCAGGCTACTACAGTTACAAATGGTCGGAGTTGCTTGATGCGGACGCTTTCTCCGTATTCAAGGCGGCAGCCGAGAAGAAAGGCGGTAGTATCTTCGACAAGAAATCGGCAGAACTCTTCCGCAAGAACATCTTGGAGCGCGGCGGCACCGAACCCGCAATGGACTTGTACAAGCGTTTCCGCGGCGGCGAACCTACTATCAATGCCCTACTCGAGCGCGACGGTATCAAAGCAGTTACTATCCAATAACGGATTTATATATCAATAAAAAAGAGGCTGTCTAACGTATGTTAGGCAGTCTTTTTTTGTATAAAACACTCATCGTATCGGGAACATCCCTACAATAACCCGATAATAACCCGATAATAACCCGTTAATAACCCGATAATAACCCGATAATAACCCGTTAATAACCCGATGCCGATAGCATAACGTAAAGGGAAATTTCTCCACTAACAAACAGTCAGCGGTTGGCATATTAACGGTTGAGCAAGTTAGCGGTTAAGCAAGTTAGCGGTTAAGCAAGTTAGCGGTTGAGCAAGTTAGCGGTTAAGCGGGTTGGCGGGTTGCGGGTTGGTGTTTTTTTGGGGGGGAAACGGGTTAGCGGTTGGCTGAGTCTATCAGGATGGTTACCGGTCCGTCGTTGATAAAATCCACCTGCATATCCGCCCCAAAGCGACCGGTCTCAACGTGCAGCCCGTATTCGCTACGAAGAAGGTTGTTGAAACAGTCGTAGAGCGGTTCCGCCTGTTCCGGACGGGCGGCTTGGATAAACGACGGGCGGTTGCCGTGGCGCACATCGCCATAGAGTGTGAACTGGGAAATGGAGAGAACGGCACCACCTATGTCTTTGATACCCAAATTCATTTTGCCCTCCGCATCTTCAAAGACACGCAGTTGCGCCACTTTCTTGGCACTATAGCCGGCATCGTCCATAGTATCCGTGTGCGTTATTCCCACCAGAAGCACAAAACCTTTGTCTATACGCCCGACCGTTTCACCATCTATCCGCACGCAGGCTTTGGCGGTACGCTGTACAATCACTCTCATAATCGTTTGTCTTTTAATTGTCCGTAAACAGAATGCAAAGGTACACACAAAAAAAGATATACGCAAACGCCCGCAGCCGTGGCACGGGGAAAGTTTGCCCATATCGAAAAAAAGCAGTACCTTTGCACCCCGAAAGATGAAAGTAGCGTTCACCACACTCGGTTGCAAACTCAATTTTGCGGAAAGCAGTGCGTTAGGCAAAGCCCTGACGCAGCGTGGTCATGTGCGTGCCAAGCAAGGCGAAGAAGCGGATGTGTGCATTATCAACACCTGCTCCGTCACCGATGCTGCCGACCACAAAGACCGTCAGGCGATACACCGTATCCGCCGGCAGAACCCGAATGCCGTTCTCATTGTTACGGGCTGTTATGCCCAACTCAAGCCGGGTGAGATTGCCGATATACCCGGTGTGGATTACGTAGTCGGGCAGGACGAGAAGTTTGCCATTCCCGACCTTGTGGAGCGTTTGGAGCAGCACAAAGGACAAGCCACCGTTCAGACCTCCGCCATTCGCGATGTAGATACTTTTCACGGTGCCTATTCCAAAGACGACCGTACGCGCTGTTTTCTGAAAGTACAGGACGGGTGCAACTATTTCTGCACCTATTGCACCATTCCGTTAGCCCGCGGCAAATCGCGCAATCCGAGCATTTTCTCATTAGCGGAGGAATCCTTACAGGCCGTAGAAGAGGGAGCCAAAGAGATTGTACTCACGGGCGTAAACATCGGCGATTTCGGTCGCACTACGGGCGAGACGTTTATCGATCTTTTGCAGGCGTTGGACACACTGCCCACCGACCAGCAATACCGCATACGTATATCTTCGTGCGAGCCGAACCTGCTGAGCGACGAGATAATTGACTTTGTAGCACACAGCACGCATTTCGCACCGCATTTCCATATTCCGTTGCAGTCGGGCAGCAACGAGGTCTTGAAAATTATGCACCGCCGCTACACCCGCGAACTCTTTGCCGAGCGTGTGGAGCATATCCGCCGCGTGATGCCCAATGCGTTTATCGGCGTGGATTGTATGGTGGGCGTTCGTGGCGAAACCGATGAGTATTGGGCAGATTATCTGCAGTTTATATCGGCTTTGCCCGTCAGTCAACTGCATGTCTTCACCTATTCGGAACGGGTACACACGCGTATGCTCGATATGGATTTGTATGTTGTGCCGCAGAAAGAGCGTGAGCGGCGCAGCAAGGTGCTGCACCAGGTGAGCAGCGACAAATTAGCGGTTTTCTACCGCGCCCACGCAGGGGAGGCGGCAACTGTGCTTTGGGAAAGCAAACGTATCAAAGTGTCGAACAGCGAATACCGTATGGACGGTTTCACCGAGAACTACATCCGCGTGTCCTGCCCCTACGACAAAAGCAAAATCAACACCTTCGAAAAGTTAATCATTCCTTATGATATTGCGCCTTGACAATGCGTCCCATTCGTTATTGGATGGTTATGGGTTGCTTATAGGATAGAAGTTTTTTTACAGTCTGTTTTTATTATATTTTTAACAAGGGATATTCATCCCTGCATTGTGTTTCTATGCAAAACTTTTTCTCTTTCAAGTACGTGTTCCGTCCCAAACTCTTTACGGCTATGCGCGGCTACACCATGGAGCGTTTTCTGCAGGATGCGGTTGCCGGTATCATCGTGGGCGTGGTGGCTATTCCGCTGGCGATTGCGTTCGGTATCTCGTCGGGTGTAGGACCTACCGAGGGGCTTGTTACCGCCGTCATTGCGGGCTTTATCATCTCTGCTTTCGGCGGGAGCAAAGTGCAGATTGGCGGACCTACGGGCGCATTCATTGTCATCATCTACGGTATCATTCAGGAGCACGGTCTGACAGGTTTGCTTATCGCCATGATTATGGCGGGCATACTGCTCATTATTATGGGCTTGTTCAAATTGGGAAACGTCATCAAGTTCGTTCCCTACCCTGTCATTGTGGGCTTTACGGCAGGTATTGCGCTGACTATTTTCACCACTCAGATGAACGACCTTTTCGGTCTCGGTATCACCGACGCCCCCGCCGACTTTGTGCATAAATGGATTTGCTACGGTCAGCATTGGCAGGACGTGAACCTGTGGTCATTCGGTATCGGTGTTGCCTCTATCCTGCTCATTATTTTCACCCCGCGCATCAGCAAGAAAATACCCGGTTCGCTTATCGCCATTATCGTGATGACCCTTGCGGTATGGCTGCTGCGCAAGTATGCGGGCGTTACGTGCCTGACCACTATCGCCGACCTCTACGAACTTCCCCACGGTATGCCCGCACCGCACCTGCCCGCTATCGAACTGCAGGATGGCCAGACACAGCTTATGCTCATACAAGACCTCTTCCCCGCAGCGTTCACTATCGCTATGCTCGGTGCTATCGAGTCACTGCTGTCGGCTATGGTGGCGGACGGTGTGATTGGCGACCAGCACAACTCCAACACCGAACTTATAGCACAGGGCATTGCCAACATGGTTGTGCCGTTCTTCGGCGGTATTCCCGCCACAGGGGCTATCGCACGTACAATGACCAATATCAACAACGGCGGGCGCACTCCTGTGGCAGGCATTATCCACTCCATAGTTCTGTTGCTCGTACTGCTGTTTCTCGGAACGCTCGTGGGAATGATTCCCATGGCTTGTATAGCAGGCGTATTGGTGATGGTCAGTTACAACATGTCGGGCTGGCGGTCGTTTGTATGGCTTGCGAAAGCCCCCAAATCCGACTTTATTGTGATGCTGGTTACCTTTGTGCTGACCGTCATCTTCAACCTTACTGTCGCCATTGAGGTCGGGTTGCTGCTGGCAGTCATATTGTTTATCAAACGTACCAATGAGGCAACGGTTATCCGCACTTTCTCCGACGAACTCGACCCCAGCAAAAACAACGATATCCGTCTTCACGGCGACGACCTCGAAATGCTCCATATTCCCAAGCACACCGAAGTATATGAAATAGACGGTCCTTACTTCTTCGGCATAGCCAACAAATTTGAGGATATCAGCCGCCGAATCGGTATGGACGGGCAGAAAGTGCGTATTATCCGTATGCGTAAGGTGTCGTTTATCGACTCAACGGGTATTCACAACCTTGAGCAACTCTACCAGCGCACACAATCGTGCGGCATTCAGTTGGTTCTGTCGGGTGTCAACCACCACGTTTTCCACGCTTTGGAAAAAGCAGGGGTGGTCAAACTCATCGGCAGGGAGAACATACGCGACCACATCAACGGTGCCCTTGCCCGTGCCGCAGAAATAGTAGGCGAAGAAACAAATAAACCACCCAAATAAGTTTGTTGAATAACAGTTCAAAGAAAGCAAATAATAAGAAAAAGGTTTCATATTTTATAAAATGCAGGTCTTTATTTTGATAGTATGCACTATTTTTAGTAACTTTGCAAACTCTTTATACCAAATAGACTATTATGAAACAACGACTGACAATCATCGACTTTGTTGAGAAATACACTGCAGAGTATGCAGACCATGTATTCCTTCGCGAAAAAGTGGGCAATGTCTGGACAGCGACCACCTACCATGAGACCCGTGAACAAGCACATGTGATCGGTGCCGGTTTGATGGCTCTCGGAATGCAGAAAGGGGAGCGTGCCGCCCTCCTTTCGCAGGGGCGCAATTTGTGGGTAACCGGCGAACTTGGTATCCTCTATGCCGGAGGCGTGAATGTGCCGCTCAGTATCAAATTGGAGGAAGCAAACGATTTGCTTTTCCGTATTCAGCACTCTGATGCACAGTATATTATGACTTCCGAGCAGCAACTGCCCAAGATACGCAAGATACTGCCCGAATGCCCGAATGTAAAATATGTCATCGTCTTTGATACCCTGCCTGAGTACCAAGACCGCGAGATTTGCATTACGGAGGTAATGGACAAAGGTCGTGCGTTGCTGGCTGCCGAACCCGATAAATTTGTGGAGCGGTATAAATCGGTAGGTCCCGATGATTACGCCAATATCAGTTATACATCGGGTACAACCGCCGACCCGAAAGGTATTCTGCTTACTCACCGCAACTATACCGCCAATGTGGAGCAGGCACGCTCGATTATCGGTGTTGAGCCAGATGATGTAATGCTTATTATCCTGCCATTAGATCACTGTTTTGCACACGTGGCAGGTTTCTATACGATGATGTCGTACTGCGGCAGTATAGCCACTGTACCTGTAGGCAAAACGGCTCTTGCGACTCTGAAGAATATCCCGCTTTCCATCAAAGAGGTGCGCCCGATGGTAATGCTTTCCGTACCCGCTTTGGCACGCAATTTCCGCAAAAGTATCGAGACTTCCATTAAAGCGAAAGGGGCGTTTGTCGAAAAATTATACAACTTCGCATTGAACAATGCCATCAAATACAATAAAGAGTATTGGAACCGTGGCGGTTGCCAAGCATGGCGCAAACCGTTGGTAAACCTGTTTGACAAACTGATTTTCAAGTCGGTGCGCGAAGGTTTCGGCGGACGTATGAAATTCTTTGTTGGCGGCGGTGCGCTGCTTGACATAGAATTGCAACGCTATTTCTGTGCGGTGGGAATGCCGATGTTCCAAGGTTACGGCTTGAGCGAGGCAACACCTATTATCTGTGCCAACTCAATGGGACACGCCATCTTCGGTTCGAGCGGGCGTATTGTTTCAGACCTCGAACTGAAAATCTGCGATGGCGAAGGTAATATCGTTCCAGATGGCGAGCGCGGCGAGATTGTTATACGGGGCGAGAACGTAATGGCGGGTTATTGGAAAAATCCCGAGGCAACCGCCAAGACGATTGTGGACGGCTGGTTGCATACGGGCGATATGGGCTACGTTACCAAGAAACACCCCGGATACCTATGGGTGGTAGGTCGTTTCAAGTCGCTGCTCATCAGTGCCGACGGCGAGAAATACAGTCCGGAAGGGTTTGAAGACGGTCTGACCGACGGCAGCAAATATGTGGAGCAGGTGGTATTGCACAACAATCAGAACCCCTACACCATGGTACTGATTGTACCCGCCAAAGAGGCATTGCGCGAGTATGCCAAGTCGAAAGGGTTAGACCCGAAGACCGATGAGGGCAAGCGGACAATGCTCCAAAAGATACAGGACGAAATAGATTCCTACCGCGCAGGCGGCAAACACTATGGTGAGTTCCCCGAAATGTGGCTTCCCAAAGCCGTGGCTGTGTTGCCGGAGGCATTCACCGAGCAGAACCATATGGTCAATTCGACCATGAAGATTGTGCGCGGCAAGGTGGAACAGCATTATCAAGATCGTATAGATTACGCCTATACCCCGGAAGGCAAAAACCTCTTCAATCCGAAGAATATGGCGGCTCTTGATTAACCCGGCAAAACCATACACACAAGTAAAAAAGCAGGCATCCGCAAGTGCCTGCTTTTTATATGCCTGTTTGCAACTGCAAAGTGTGTTGAATACGCTTTATGTGCCTTGCTTGCAGGAAGTATGAACCGATGTGAGTGCAAATATAACTTTAAGGTATGCAAGTGCAAACTTTATAGTGTCCATTTAGAAACGCAATTT
>DGIN01000016.1:0-47134 GCA_002387325.1 Bacteroidales bacterium UBA4621
ATGTCCTATCAAAAAAAGCCTTTTCTTTCTACGTACTTTCTACGTCCTTTCTACGTCTTTTCTACGTCTTTTCTACGTAATGGTTATATGGAGATATGGAAAGTGCATAAAGTGTATATTTTTGGAGGAGGATATGTACTTGCAAAGAGTGAATATCCTGTGTCCCGTATCTTTGTATTGCGTGTTTCAAAGATTTTTTGTACCTTTGCGGGCTAAAGTATATACATACGTATGCAGTTTAGAGACATTATCGGGCAACAAGAGGTAAAAGACAGGCTCATACAGTCTGTCCAAGAGGGGCGTGTTCCTCATGCACAGTTGTTTACAGGTCCCGCCGGTGTCGGCAAGTTACAACTTGCCATTGCTTACGCACAATATCTCAATTGTCCGCACCACACCGACCACGATTCGTGCGGTGTTTGCCCGACTTGTCTGCAATATCGCAACCTGCAGCATCCGGATTTGCATTTTGTTTTTCCGATAGTCAAAGACGACAAAAAAGATGTCTGCGATGACTATTTTGCAGATTTCCGGAAGTTGCTGTCAGAACGCCGCTACTTTGATATTGACGATTGGTATAAGGCTATAGGGGTAGAGACCAAGCAGGGGATGATTTATGAGAAAGAGAGTTCGGAGATACTTCGCAAACTCAGTTTGAAAGCCTTCGGGGACGGTTACAAAATAATGATTATCTGGCAGCCGGAGAAAATGAACGCTACCTGTGCAAACAAGTTGCTGAAACTTCTTGAAGAGCCGCCGGAGAAAACCGTATTCTTATTGGTCAGCGAACACCCTGAACAGTTGCTTTCAACTATTCTTTCCCGTGTACAGCAGATACGTGTGCCGCGTCTGTCGGACGAAGAGATCAGTTATGCCCTGCAAGAACGGTTGCATATTGCTCCCGCTACGGCTGCAGATTATGCCCACATTGCCAACGGCAGTTACCTTGCCGCACTGAAACTGGCAGAAGCCAACGATGAAACCACGCAGGAATTCAACGATTTTGTCGCCCTTATGCGTGATGCCTATACCGTAGGGGTATTGCGTGATCCGCAGAAGAAATTTGAATCGTTATCCCGTTTGCGCAAATGGAGTCAAGATATGGCGGATGCCAAAGTCGGACGCGAGAAGCAAAAACGCTTCCTTCAATACGCCCAACGCCAAGTGCGTGAAAATTTCATTTACAACCTCCGGCATCAGGAGCTGAACTATCAAACAGCGTCGGAAAGAGAGTTTTCATCACGGTTTGCACCATTTATACACGCAGGTAATGTGGAGCAGATAATGAACGAGTTAGACAGAGCGGAACGTCAGATAGAACAGAATGGAAACGCCAAAATCATTTTCTTTGATCTGTGTCTGCAAATGATAGTGCTGATTAAGAAATGAATTCGGATGGCTGATGCCCGATAGATAAAAAGTTCTGTATATTTAATTGTTAATTGATACAAATGGAAGATAAGTTTACACTGAATAATGAATCTTGCTGCTTTAAGGCTAAGGGTTGCTGCCGCAACTCGGCACATATGTTGCCGGTTACGGATTGGCTTTGCGATTTGCCCGAAAATGTGGCAGAGACCGACCTTGTAGAAGTGCAGTTTAAGAATACCCGCAAAGGATACTATCATAATAGTCTCCACCTTCCTTTGGAAAAAGGTTCTACGGTTGTGGTGGCATCCAATCCCGGTACAGACCTCGGTGAAGTCGTGCTGACCGGGCGGTTGGTCAAACTGCAGATGCAGAAGAACCATATTGATACCGGTCGCTATGAGATACGCAACGTGCTGCGTTTTGCCACGGAGGAAGATCTTGCGTGTGCCGAGCAGGCGCACGCCAAAGAACAGGAAACGATGATCAAGGCACGCCAATTAGCCAAATCGCTTGGCTTGGAAATGAAAATAGGCGATGTGGAATATCAAGGGGACGGTTCCAAAGCGATTTTCTACTATATTGCAGACGGGCGTGTCGATTTCCGCCAGCTGATTAAAGTTTATGCCGAGACTTTCCGTATCCGTGTAGAAATGAAACAGATCGGAGCGCGACAGGAAGCAGGGCGTATCGGAGGTACGGGACCTTGCGGGCGTGAACTATGTTGCACTACATGGCTGACCAATTTCTCATCTGTCGGGACAGGGGCAGCCCGCTTGCAAAACATTTCCCCGAATCCGCAAAAATTAGCGGGTTTGTGTGCCAAACTCAAATGCTGTCTTAATTTTGAGGTGCCGGTCTATGAGGAGGCTGTCCGCCGAATGCCGCAGCGCAATATCCCGTTGGAAACCAAAGAAGGTACTTACTATCTTTTTGCCACCGATCCGCTCAAAGGGTTAGTTACCTACTCCACCGACCAGCGTATGCCTGTCAATCTGCAAGTGCTTACACCCGAACAGGCCAAAGAAATCATAGAGATGAACCGCCGCGGCGAGAAGCCCGACACTCTCGGCGGAAAATCCACTACCGCCACCGATGTTCCCGAAATAGGTTACCAGAATGTCGTGGGTCAAGACGATCTTACCCGTTTCGACAAGAAACGACGCCCGCAGCGCGACAACAACCGCCTACGCAAGGATAACAGGGATAGTCGCGACAACCGTCCTCGCAGGGATGGAAGGGACGAAAAAGGGTTCCATCCCGATGGAGAACGCCGGCGGCTCGACAACCGGACACGTAACAACATACCACGCAACAATGAGAAACCCAATAGCAATAATACTCCTCAGTAGTTGTATTCTGCTGTCAGGCGGCTGCAGTAAAAACACCGTCTATTCCGAGTTTCAGTCTGTCCCTATGGAAGAATGGGGGGCTGATTCGGTGCTGACTTACGATTTTGATATAACCGACACGCTTGCCACTTACCAAATGCTGGTTTGCGTACGGCATACCGAGCAGTATCCCTATCAGAATATGTGGTTCTTTATCGGCGATACAACCCGTATGGATACTATTGAGTTCTATCTCGCCAACGCTCGCGGCGAGTGGCTTGGCAACGGGCGAAACGGACTGATAGAAATGCCTGTATTATATGAGGAAGCGTACCGTTTTCCGCACAGCGGCAAACAAGTGTGGCATATTCAACAAGGTATGCGGGAGCAGTCGCTTCGCGGTATATCCGATGTAGGGCTAATCATCAAGAGAAATGGGGAAGAATAAACTGAAGAAATTTGCCGAGATGGAGACATTTCATAATGTCTTCCAGTGCGGTACACGCGAGATACTGCCCGATAGCCCCGTAGCGGCTATGGCAGGACATTGGCGCGAACGCTATTTCCGCAATGAAAACCCGATTGTATTGGAATTGGGGTGCGGACGCGGTGAATATACCGTCGGATTGGCGCAACTCTATCCTCAGAAGAACTTCATCGGGATAGATATCAAAGGGGCGCGTATGTGGGCAGGTGCCAAGCAGGCGGAACAGGCAGGACTGACCAATGCGGCTTTCCTGCGCACGAATATAGAGATGCTTACATCTTTTTTTGCCGGCGATGAGGTGGACGAGATATGGATCACTTTTCCCGACCCGCAAATGAAGAAAGCCACCAAACGGCTCACTTCCACCTATTTTATGCAACGTTATCAGCAACTCGTACGCCCCAACGGACTGATACACCTGAAGACCGACAGCCCTTTCCTATATACATACACATGCGAGATGTTGTGCTTGAACAACTATCCCATTGTGGCAGACACGGCAGACCTCTACCATACGGATAATGCCGATACTACGTATCTTGAGGCAAAGATGCTGCAAACGCACTACGAACACCAATGGCTTGATCGCGGTTTGACTATCAAATACCTCTGTTGGCAACTTGTTCCAAAAAACGTTTTTGAAGAGCCCAAAACAGACATAGAAAAAGACACTTACCGCTCCTACGGACGCAATTATACATCACCTGCCGACTAATTCTTTTTGCAACAGAGCGTTGCATCCCTCGTATATATCCCGGTAAGCGGTCTCAAAATCACCTGTGTACCATGGGTCTGCCACATCGCGATTAAGCAAACGGCGTATCTTGGGGTGTCCGGAAATTGCATCTTTTTCCATCAAATCTCCGCCAAGCACACGGCGTAAATTGCAGATATTGTAATCCTCCATACATAGAATAAGATCAAAGTATTCATAGTCTGTATGCGTGATTTGCCTTGCACAATGGGGAAAAACCGGTATCTTATGTGCCTGCAAACATCGTTTAGCGGACGGATATATGCCGTTGCCGATCTCCTCGTCAGAAGTGGCACACGAGTCTATTTCAAAACAATGCGCCACGCCTGCTTCGGCTGTGATGTACCGCATTATCATCTCTGCCATTACACTGCGACATATGTTGCCGTGACAAATGAAAAGGACTTTCATCACCTAAAAACGAACCATTATCATTTAAGGAAAACATACAAAAAGGCTGCCCGACTATACTTATCAGACAGCCTCTTTCTATCATTTTATGCTACAGGGCGTTTTGCAGCCGATAGAGGTCGGCACGTTCAATACGCTTCCGGGCGTAGTCGCGCGTAACCTCAAAAGTACGCAGGGTATTTTCGCCTTTCTTGGCTTTCTGCGAGGGCAGGTCGTACATAACGTCCATCATCACTGTTTCCATCAGCCCGCGCAGACCACGCGCACCGAGACGGTATTCGAGTGCCTTGTCAACTATATAATCCAGCATATCGGGCGCAAAAGTAAGTTGCACCCCGTCCATAGCCAGCAGTTTCTGATACTGTTTGGTAAGTGCGTTCTTCGGCTCGGTCAGGATATTGCGCAAAGCGGTCTTATCTAACGGCTTGAGATAAGTAAGGATAGGCAGACGACCGATAATCTCCGGTATCAAACCAAACGATTTCAGATCCTGCGGTGCAATATATTGCAACAAGTCGTTCTTGTCTATTGTGCGTGCTTTTTGCTGTGCGTCAAAGCCCACCACCTGCGTATTCATACGCTGGGCTATCTTGCGTTCAATACCGTCAAACGCACCTCCGCAGATAAAAAGGATATTACGGGTATCCACGTGGATAAACTCCTGTTCGGGATGCTTACGCCCTCCTTGTGGCGGCACATTCACCACCGAGCCCTCCAACAGTTTCAGCAGTCCTTGCTGTACACCCTCGCCCGATACATCACGGGTGATACTCGGATTCTCGCTTTTGCGGGCAATCTTGTCGATTTCATCGATAAAGACAATACCGCGTTGCGCCTTTGCCAGATCATAGTCAGCATCTTGCAACAGACGCACCAGGAGCGATTCCACATCTTCCCCCACATACCCTGCTTCCGTAAGGGCTGTAGCATCTACTATGGCAAACGGCACTTTCAGCAGTTTGGCAATCGTGCGGGCAAGCAGTGTCTTCCCTGTACCCGTAGAACCGACCAGCAGGATATTGCTTTTCTCTATCTCCACACCGTTGTCTTCTTTGGGTTGGAGAATACGCTTATAGTGGTTGTACACCGCCACCGAAAGGTACTTTTTCGCTTCGTTCTGCCCGATAACGTACTCGTCAAGGAAGGCTTTTATCTCTGCCGGTTTGGGCAACTGCTTCAAATCCAATCCGTCAATAGAATCCTCCGGTTGTTGTGCGATACCCATCTTTACGACCAACCTGTGTCCCGCTTCAATGCAATCCGGACAAATCAGACTCCCGTCCTCACCACGGAACATGTGTGGTTTTTCGCGTCCGCAGAAACTGCAGACATCTTTCGTTGTTTTCTTTGTCATCTCTGCCTATTTAGCCTCCGTCTTGGCACCTTTGCGGGTGTGGATTGTATCAATCATACCATAATCGAGCGCCTCTTGTGCAGTCATCCAATAGTCACGGTCGGCATCCCTGCGTATCTTTTCCATCGGCTGCCCCGAGTGGTCGGAGATAATCTGATAGAGTTCGTCTTTCAGTTTGAGTATCTCTTTGGCGGTAATCTCTATATCCGATGCCTGTCCCTGAATACCACCGAGCGGCTGATGTATCATCACACGGGAGTGAGGAAGTGCCGCACGCATACCTTTCTCCCCCGCTACGAGCAGCACCGCTCCCATTGAGGCTGCCATACCCGTACAGATAGTGGCGACCTTGCTGGTCACGAACTGCATCGTATCATAGATACCCAGTCCTGCATAAACCGACCCGCCGGGCGTGTTGAGATAGATATGTATATCGCGTTCCGAATCCACCGAATCAAGGTACAGCAACTGGGCTTGTATCACATTGGCGGTATAGTCGTTCACCTCCGTACCGAGAAAGATAATACGATCCATCATCAGGCGCGAGAATACGTCCATCTGGGTTACATTCAACTGGCGCTCCTCCAAGATTGAGGGGGAAATATAACTTGCTTCCGCGCGGGCGGCACTCTGACTCATCATATTCTCCACATGCATAGAGTTCAACCCCTGCGAAACAGCAAACTTCAAAAAATCATTCATAATGTAATATCTGTTTTTCAATTTATAGTGCAAAGATACGATTTCTTTTTGAACTATGCAAATTAAGGACAAAGAACAATGGACGAAGAACAAAAAATAAGTCTGTATTGAAAAGTAAAGTGGATATAAGGTGGACAGGCTGTTCGTACATACAAAAACCGGTCTGCCGCACAGGCAGACCGGTAATTCTATTGTTCTATCACTATATAAAATCAGAACCCGCTATAGACCACCTTCATAGTCATCGGTTTCTCCGCGTTTTGTGCGCTGCGCACTTGTGTGGCGGAGAGGGTTTGTGCCTGTTTGACGGCGGTGATAGTAGAGGTACCCGAACTGCTTGACGTGGTCTGCACACTCACCGGCACAAGCAACATTTGCAGCGTGTCAGGATTATCTGTCTGGCGCAACTGGTTGGTCAGCAGCGTGGACATATCATAAGTATAGTAATGTACGGTGTTGCCTTCGCTGTCCGTACCCGAATAGAGCGAACTGAGTATCGCCACCGTGTCGGACGGAAGTTCTTTCTTCAGGAAAAAACGCTCCATACTGCTTTCTTTGATTAGCAGCATATACGGGGAAGGTTGCAACCAATCAGCGGGAGTAAGGTCTGATAAAGCACCGTCAAACACATTGAGTACCTCTACACGCAGTTCCGCCAGATTGACATATTCCCGTTTCTGCTGACCGTTATATACCAGATTGGCGGAAATAACATCTTTCATCTGCTTCATCGGAAAACTCATACGCGTGTACATACCCGCAGGCGCAACAATATAGTTGTATCTGTCACTGTCTTTTTCCAACTCTTCGACGACCTCATTCCTGTTGAGATAATCGAAACGGTTGAGTTGGCGCACCTCCGAATTGGCATAAAAACCCTTGACATCATTCACTGTGGTATCCCTACCCGCCTTGTCGTAGGAAAAATGGTAATAAACACCCATGTTGATGTCCGAGAGGTTGAGAATGGTGCTGCTGCCGAAAGTGGACGTGATATACAGCCCTTTGAAGAAACGGTTGAAATCATCCTGGTCGCCATATTGGCGCCGCTGTACAAAACGATGCACGAATTCATCTTTCAACCGGCAGCGTACCATAGGAAGATAGGTTCCTGTGGAAGAATTATATACCGAGTCAATCTTCTCCTGCGCCACCACAATATGGTCGTTATAGAGCAGCAGCGTAGAGTCCTCCAAACTGCAATAATCCGATATGTTCAGGTCGGTCTGATAAGGTCTGACGGGAGTGTATTCCAACTCTTTGCGGTCTATCTCATACACGCTTATCGACATAGGCGAGTGCTTGTCCCCCTCCCACGAACGATAGTAGAAAAACAGGCAGACCGAGTCAATCACCGCATTGTCCGGATAACGGTAACCGACCGGGCAAGCCATCTGGGTCAGTATGTCAGCACGCAGAATACCGTACTTGGTCTCTATCTCTCCCAACAGGAACGAATCCGGCGAAGAAATAATATGCCGGCACTCAACTATCCCTGAATTCAACGAGAAAGTATCGGCTTTCACCACGATAGCATCACCATCGTCCAGCACACCGCTGCCTGCATCGGCAATATCGCCTTTGCAACCGTAGAGCAGGCATGCCAACCCGCAACACAATATACCAAACAGACGTTTCGTCATATATCAAAGCAAACTGTTATAGAAATCCAAATAAGCCGTATTGGGTGTATCTTCCTTGTACGGCATAATGGGCTTGCGGCTGGTTTCGACATAGTTCATCAGCCGTTGGTTTACATTCGGGCGGGTGAAAACCACCGCATCCGAATAGTCCACCGCCAAGCGCATCAACTCCTCATACCCCACCGGGAAACCCGCAATACTGCGCACATCGTTGGGAGACACACCGTCAATCAGCAGTTTCTTTGCAAACTTTGTGCCAAAAGGTGTCTTGTACTCGTCATCATTGATAGCCAGTACGATTTTCGAATCCTTGAAAAAAGGCTCGTCGCCGTACGCTTTCTTCAGATATAGCGGAGCCAACGCCGACATCCAGCCCGAACACTGGATGATATTGGGCGTCCAGCGCAGTTTCTTCACCGTCTCAATCACACCGCGGGCATAGAATATACACCGCTCGTCGTTGTCAGGATACTCCACTCCGTGTACATCGACCACTCCCTTGCGGCGGTGGAAAAAATCGTCATTGTCTATAAAGTATATTTGTATGCGTGCCGACTGTATGCTTGCCACCTTTATCAGCAGCGGGTGGTCGATATCGTCAATGATGAGGTTCATACCCGACAAGCGTATCACCTCGTGCAACTGATTCCTGCGCTCGTTGATATCGCCGAACTTGGGCATAAAAGTGCGCGTCTCGTATCCGCTCGCCTGAAACAACTCGGGCAACTGGCGGTTCAGCATACGGATAGGGGTCTCTTCTGCTAGATAGGGGTATATCTCTTGCGATATAAACAGGATACGGTTCGGCTCTTTCATAAGCATAAATTTTGAGTTAATGATGGTATCGTACTGCAAAGGTACAAAAAAAAATTGATATTTGAGCAATTTTTCCAAGTTTTTTCTTTTTTACACATAATTTTTTGTAACTTTGCGGGCTTTTTTGAACAAAAAATACTATCCGATATGCAAATTATCACAACCAAACAAGAACTGCACCAGCAGGTGGAAGCCTGCAAGCGTCAGGGAAAAACCATCGGTCTTGTACCCACCATGGGCGCATTGCACCAAGGACACGCTTCGCTTGTGCGACGGGCTGTCAGTGAAAACGATGTCTGTTTCGTCAGCGTGTTTGTCAACCCCACGCAATTCAACAACAAAGAAGACCTCGCGAAATACCCCCGCAATATCCGACGCGATGCCGAACTGCTATCCGACATCGGCGTACATTTCATCTTTGCACCAGCACCCGAAGAAATGTATTCCGCCGAAGAGATGAACAACACTTTCGAGTTCGATTTCGCAGGACTCGACCAAGTGATGGAGGGCAGGATGCGTCCCGGACACTTCAACGGAGTCGTACAGGTCGTGAGCCGTCTGTTCTATCTCGTAGAACCCGACCGCGCCTATTTCGGCGAGAAAGATTTCCAGCAGTTGGCAATCATTCATTATATGGTGGAACGCTCCTCCATGGCGGGTACATTCGGCAATCTGAAAATCATCGGCTGCCCTATCGTGCGTGAAGCATCGGGTCTGGCGTTGAGCAGCCGCAACGAGCGTCTCAGCGAACAGGAGAAACAGACCGCACTCGGTATCTCCCGAACGCTGTTCGACAGCCTTGAATGGGCAAAAACACTATCCGTCAGAGAGGTGGAACAAAAGGTAACCGACACCATCAATGCCATTGACGGACTGGAAGTGGAGTATTACTCTATTGTGGATCAATTCACCCTGCAACCCACCGACACATTCAATCACGCTATCGGCTGTGTAACAGTCTATTGCGGACCTGTACGCCTGATCGACAACATCAAGTACAATGCGTAATGGTATAATGGACACCGCCTATCCTCACTCTGCCGTTGCCGTAAATGATATGGTCATCTAAGGCATTTTCGTTCATTGTTCTTTGTCTATTGTTCATAGTCCTTTTATTAAGATTTACTTTCCGTTGATCAAGAACCACCGCTTACGAAGGAACTACGAAGGAACTACGAAGGAACTACGAAGGAACGTCGAACCGGCAAAAATGTACTTTCGTTAAGATTTTAGACTAATTCATAATCTGTAATTCATCATTATTCATTATCCGCCGTGTTGCTCGTTATTGACAAATATATCCCGTTCATAGAAAAAACCATTGAACATACCTCTCTGCCCGATTGGCAAAAAGTGCAGGTTTTACCGTTGGAACCGGAAGAAATCACACCTCAGACTGTCCGAAACGCCGATGCACTGATGATCCGTACCCGCACCCGAATCAACAGAGACTTGCTCGATGGGAGCAGTGTCCGCTTGGTGGCGACCGCCACCATAGGCTACGACCATATTGACAGGGACTATTGCCGTGAGGCGGGTGTCGCGTGGCTCTCCTGTCCGGGGTGCAATGCGCAGGCGGTTTGCGACTACATAGAAGAAGCCTTGCTAGAGCAAAAAACACCGTTGAAATCGAAGAAAATCGGTATTGTAGGCGTCGGACATGTGGGTACGCTTGTGGCAAAAATGGCGGAGCGGTACGGTATGCAGGTGCTGCTCAACGACCCGCCACGCAGAATAGGGGTTTCTCTCGATGAAATCGCACATAATTGCGATATTATTACCTTCCATACCCCGCTGACCCGCGACGGGCAATACCCCACATACCATCTCTGCAACGAGACCTTTCTGGCGCAATGCCGACCCGATGCACTGATTATCAACGCCGCACGGGGCGGCATCGTGGACGAGACGGCATTGCTGTATTCGAAGCACCCTTGTATCATCGACACATGGGAGAACGAACCCCGTCTGAACAACAACCTGTTGCAGACCTCGCTATTGGCATCGTACCACATAGCAGGCTATTCCGTACAAGGAAAATACAACGCCTCGCAGACCTGTCTGACGGCTTTCGCGCAACAATTCGGGCTGACGCCTTTGCTAATTGACAAAAAAGCAGTAACTTTGCAACAAAAATACGGAGACAGTGCTACGGGCTGGCTGCAACGGGTGTCAGAAGCACTCAAAGCGCAACCCGACCGCTTCGAACAACTGCGTAAACAATACAAACTAAGATAATGGCAAATTTTCAGAAACTGACACCACGGGCAGTCGACTACTCGAAGTGGTACAATGAACTGGTAGTAAAAGCAGACCTCGCAGAGCAATCCGCCGTGAGAGGTTGTATGGTAATCAAACCTTATGGCTATGAGATTTGGGAACGTATCCAACAGGCGTTGGACAGCCGTTTCAAAGAGTACGGAGTAAAAAACGCATACTTCCCCTTGCTCATACCTAAGTCCTATTTCAGCCGCGAGGCGGAGCATGTGGAGGGCTTTGCCAAAGAGTGCGCCGTCGTAACCCACCACCGCCTGATGAATGACCCAGAGGGCAAAGGCGTCATCGTCGATCCGGACGCCAAACTGGAAGAGGAACTCATCATACGCCCAACATCCGAAACCATCATCTGGTCAACATACAAAAACTGGATCTCCAGTTACCGCGATCTCCCCGTGCTGTGCAACCAGTGGTGCAACGTCATGCGATGGGAGATGCGTACACGCCTCTTCCTCCGTACCGCCGAGTTCCTCTGGCAGGAAGGACATACCGCCCACGCTACACGCGAGGAAGCCGATGCTTTCGCACGCCAAATGCTCAACGTATATGCAGATGTGGCGGAGAACATTATGGCAATCCCGGTGGTTAAGGGCGTCAAATCGCCAAACGAGCGTTTTGCAGGTGCCGTCGAAACCTATTGCATCGAAGCAATGATGCAGGACGGAAAAGCACTGCAAGCCGGTACAAGCCATTTCCTCGGGCAGAACTTCGCCAAGTCATTCGACGTGCAGTTCCTCAGCAAGGAAAACAAATACGAGTACCCGTGGGCTACCTCTTTCGGTGTATCGACCCGCCTGATGGGTGCGCTCATCATGACACACTCCGACGACAACGGACTCGTACTCCCACCGCACCTCGCCCCGATACAGGTGGCAATAGTACCTATCTTCAAGACACAGGAGCAGTTGGACGCTTTGCTGGAAAAACTCAATCCTATCGCCGACAACCTCAAGCAAATGGGTATTCGCGTCAAAGTGGATACATCCGAGAAATATACTCCGGGCTACAAGTTCGCCGACTACGAACTCAAAGGTGTGCCCGTGCGTCTGGCTATGGGCGGACGTGATTTGGAGAACGGCACCATCGAAATCGCACGACGCGACACAATGGAGAAATCCACCGTCGCACTCGATGGCATCGAATTGTACATCAAGAACCTGCTCGAGGAAATACAGGGCAATATCTACCAAAAGGCACTCGACTTCCGTATCGCCAACACCCGCGAGGTAAACTCCTACGACGAGTTCAAGGAAGAAATCAAAAAAGGCGGCTTCCTCCTTTGCCACTGGGACGGTACGCCCGAAACCGAAGAAAAGATCAAAGCCGATACCAAGGCGACTATCCGCTGCATCCCTATGCATGACCTGCCCGGACACAAGAGCGAACCCGGTACGTGTATGGTAACGGGCAAAACCTCCAAAGGACGTGTCATCTTCGCTATTGCGTACTAATCACACCTGCTATGCAACTTGCTCCGCACAAGGGCAGGTTGCATAGTTTTATTCAATTATACAACTGAACAACATAATAACATGAAAAAGACTACAACTCTCCTGCTCACTCTCTTGCTACTGTCTGCCAATGCCTTTGCGGGTATCACTACCTATACTTTCACCAATGCCCGATGGGCAAGCAAACAAGGTACAACCGCCTGCGATGGCAAGACCGACGGCTGGATCTCCGACAAGGACGGCAATGACTATAGCAGTGCTTACCAGATAGGAGTGAAAGTAACAGCCAAAGGCACCGGTGCGGGGGCTACCTCGGTGCGGTCGTTCACCGGTGTGCGCCGCCTGACGTTCAACTATGCCACCACTACAAGAGGACAGGGCAGCATACGCGTCCAAATAGGCGGCAATGCGCCCATAGACACTGCGTTCAGTATCTCCAATCCGAAAAACAGCGATCTGACCATCGTCCTCCCAACGGAGCAGACGGGTAAAATACGCTTCCAAATCAACTGTACCCGCAATTCAATATACCTCAATTCGGTTTCCGTCCGCTCTGCCGAGGGTGCAAGTCCTGAGTTTACACAGAGTACATTCCGTCTGGTAACGGACATACACTCTTTGCGCGATTCCGACCAAGTCATCTTCGGTGTTGCCGACGGCACAACACCTATGCTGATGGGCTACTACAACGAAACCGTCAGCAAAAACAATATCCACGCTATCAACGGCATCTATTCCGCCGACCGTAATACGGTCAATGCCAACGAAGAAGCAATCTACACTCTCCGCAAAGTGCTGGATGCCAACGGAGACACTGCCTATATCTTCCAAGACGAACTGCGCTACGAAGAAGCCTACCTGGTGGCTAACGGCGGCAAGACCAAAAACAAACTCGCCCTGTGGGTGAACTATACATCAGAGGACTATGGCAACTACGGCGTATGGACGATGACCATTGCACCCGACGGCGCAGCCACAATAATGAGCCAAGGAACAAGTGCGGGCAAGTATATCGAGTATAACGCAAGCGGCCAACTCTTCGGTTGTTACGCCGACCCGCATAAGTTTACCCCCGTATGTCTCTACCGCGAAACAACGCCTATCGGTACGGATAAACCTGCTATTGCTACATCAATGGTCAACTTTGGCGAGGTCTGCCTGTCCGGCACGGAGGTATCGGGTAGCAAGACCGTTACCGTGAACGCCGTGCGCCTGACCGGGGATATACAAGCCACGCTGCGCCACGGCAAAACCTTTGCCCTTTCGGCGCAAACGCTTGACCGCGACGGAGACCAACTGACCGTCTCCTATCGTGCCACCGGGGCGGGGATGTATATCGATACGCTTGACCTCGTTAGCGGAGACACCCGCATTTCTGTAACGGTTCTGCTTAGCGTGGCACCGCAACAGACCATCGCCGAGGCGGTACGGAACGAGGACTTTGCCACTGTCTATCTTAACCCCGTGGTGGTAACCAAGAAATACGACCGCTACATCTTCGTGCGTGATGACTCGGGCAGTATGCTCATATACGATGGTACGGACACCGACGGCAAACCCTTCGGACAGGGCTTGTCCAAAGGCGATGTGCTGACGGGCGTACACGGACGCTATCAGAACTATTACGGCGTACCCGAACTGTCGCCCGTGGAGGCGTGGACGGTAGGCAGCACCAAAGCAGAGTGCCTGCCCGACTCGAATATCCTTGCCTTGGATAGCGCAGATGTGTGCCGCTATGTCGTATTGGACAGCGTAGTTGTTAGCGGTGAACAATGCACCTACCGTGGGCAAACCTACGCCCTCGCAGACAAGTTCAATATCGGTACGTTGGTGGAAAACCGCCCGACCCGCATAGAAGCCATTGTGTCGTATGATTGGAATGTGCTGACGCTGTGGATCATCAGCCAAACGGTTTACCCCGAACCGACCGCTTTGGATAATATCAGCCAGAACTGTTCTTCGTCCCCTGCATATACGCCCATCGGGCAACCTGTTTCTGACGATTATCACGGAATAGTCATACAGAGAGGTAAAAAAACACTGCAATACAAACCATAACACTAATAATTATTTATATATTGCTTGCGTATGTCAATTATTTTGCGTACTTTTGCACCGATTAGAAACAACTGCAATACCAACCTATTCTCAAAATTCAATTTATTATGAAGAAACTATTACTTTTGGCAACGGCACTGCTCACCCTAAGTACTGTGCACGCCGAACTAATCTTACACGAGAGTTTTAACCGGGAACTTGGGCAACTGACAGCAGGAAAACGTATAAATTGCAATGACAGCACCAAGTGGTGGTCTTATGCAGGATGGACAGGTAATGCGAATGAGCCAACCGACCCTATTATGGTAACCGAAGGTTCACTTTCATATCCCGGATATGCCGCTACCGCTACAGGCAACAAGGTACAACTCCAACAAGTCAACGGGACAAGCGATGTGCGTTATTTCCGTGAGCACAAAGAAGATAACTATGAGGGAAGTGTTTACGCTGCTGCTATTGTCAATGTAGAAAGCGCAACTTCAACTGTGGATTATTTCTTCGGATTAAGTAACGGATATACCACTTGTTCAAGAATATATGCAAAAGCAGAAAGTCCAGGATTTCAATTAGCCATAGCAAAAGGAGCGGAATTGAAAACAGATTTGCAATATACACAAACACTCAAATACAATACGGATTATTTGGTTGTTCTTGAATATGTTATCAGGGAAGGAAACAAGAATGATAGCCTCAATCTGTATGTAAATCCGACAAAAGACCGCCAAGTACCGACTCTTGTATGCAATATGAAATTGGCTAACGAGAAAAACGATGTAGCATCTATTGCCGGCGTATATCTGCGTCAAAAAACCAACGGCCCCAAAGTGGCTGTGGACGAAATCAAAGTGGCAACCGCATGGGAAGACCTATTTATAGGCGGAAATACTCCTGTGGAAGAACCGGCAGAAATAACTGTTAACCCTGCTTCTTTCGAACAACTACAAGGCTATGTAGGTGAAACCTACACCCAAACATTTACGGTAAACGGTAAAAATCTGAAAGAAGATATTACCCTCACCAGCAACAATGCAGAGGTTACTTTGGATAAATACACCATCAGTAAAGATGCAGCCACAGATGTAGTGGTTACTATGACCATTGCGCCCAAAACAGAGGACTACGGTTCTTATCAAATCACACTCACATCGGGTGAAGCAACCGCTACCGTAACCCAATTATATTGGAACAAAAACATCCGTATGGCTGCTACTATCGCCGAACTCAACACTCTGGCTGCTACGGCAACTGATGCTCCTGTTTATATCAAATACACCGGCGAGGCTGTGGTAACGTACAAGTACAACCAGAGCGGTGATAAACTGTATCTGCAAGATGCTACCGCAGGTGTCTTTATCAACGACTCTTACTGGGGGGACGAAATAAAACGTGGCGACAAAGTAACCAATTGCATAGTATATGCGGATGCGCAAATGTCCGTAGGGGGAATAATGTATGTCGGAACAGAACGGGGTATCGAAGTACTCAGCCACGATAATGAGGTTGCGCCAAAAGTGGTTACTTTGGCAGAACTGCAGGCTAATCCTGCAGACTATCTCTGCCAATTGGTAAAAGTGGAAGGTGTTACTTTCGCCAATACAGACGCTTTCGCAAGCGGTGATCAGATCAAACAGGGAGAAAACACAGCCACTGTCAACCTGATTGCAGGCAACGACCTGATCGGTACAATCAAACCCAACAAAGCCGATATTACTGCTATTTCCAGCACCACCACTGGCAAAGTGCTGCGCATACGTGACAAACAGGATGTGGTTGCCGTAAGCACGGCTATTGACAATATCGCAACCGGTGCGGAAATCGAGATCTATACCGTATCGGGTATGCGTGTATCGGAGTTGCAACCGGGTGTAAACATCATCCGTCAGGGCGACAAGACCTATAAGGTAGTCCGCTAACCACACAACCCATAACCATACCCCAAAAGCGTCTGAACAACGCTTTTGGGGTATGCTATCCTTAGGGTATGCACAGGGAAAACTACAAGAATATATACACTTATGAAAAGAACATTATTATCTCTCCTTTGTGGGGTAATGCTCTTGCCCGCAATGGCAGCAGACAATCTGCTGAGCAACGGAGATTTTGAAGAAGCACAAACCAATTTCCTCTTTGGTGCAGAATTTACAGATTGGTCTTTCGGTGGCAGTATCGCTATTGAAACTACTGATGTGCATTCGGGCGAAAAGGCATTCCGCACAGAGGAAAAGAAAAACAACCGTTCTCTCCAACAGTCTGTTGATTTGCAAGCCGATGTTACAGGGCAGGAGTTCGAGATGACCATTCATTACAAAGTATTGTCCGCCAATGCAGGCGACCTGTACTTGAATAGTGCGTGGAATATCAACAGGACGCAGACAGGAACACCGCACGACAGTGCCAAACTCAATCAGGTACTGCCTATCGGCAACGGTTGGCAGGAACTGAAAGTAAAAACCACCAAACCGCAGGACGCAACGGGTTTTCTGTTCAGCATCGAAGTTAAGAAAGGGGCAAGAGTTATCTTTGATGACTTCTCGTTTGTCCGCACCGAAAATAAAGAACCATGGTACACCGTTATGCCCGAAACAATCGCAGCCGCACGCTGCAACATCGGCGACAGCGTACTGATGGCTACGCTCACTATCCGTCAGGGTAACCTCACCGAGCCGGTCTATTTGGATCTCCGCGGCACCAACCGCAACATGTTCCGACTGGAGAAGACGCAGGTTACCCAACCCGAGGAGACCGTCAAACTATGGTATGCGCCTACCGTTGTCGGCAACCACAAGGCAATGCTTGTTACCGACTGCTCACAGGCGTTGGAATATAACAAGACATTCCCGCTCAACGGAGCAGGAAGCGATTCCACCCTCAAACCCGAGATACATATCGCCCCGACCGCGCTGCCGCAGTTTACAACCAAAGCAGGCACGCAGGTGCGTGATTCGGTGGTGGTTACATCACTCAACTGTGTGGAAGACATAGCCATCTCTATTATCAACGACGGCAACGATGCGGCTTTTACAATCAGCAGTTCGCTTATCCCGTGCAATATGGAGGCAAAGACCTACATCACTTTCTCGCCCCGCAAAGTAGGTACGTATTCCGCCACCGTCTATTGGTCGAGCAAGAACGCACAGAAGCAGCAACTGCGTATCACCGGAGTGGCTACCGATGGCTACCCCGAACCGGTGGACTATGCTACGGCTTTTGTATGGGATATGAGCAACCCGCTTGCGCTTCTCAATGAACATTTCGACAATGCCGAGAGCAACAAAACCCTCCAACTCACGGGGTGGCAGAATGTGGTTACCGCCGGTACACGCCCGTGGCGGGGATATATAGATGTGAATAACGATGGGGAACATTGTGCCAAGGCTACGGGGTATGTCTCGCAAGGCGAGTCGGACATAGTGGATTCGATGTGGCTTGTTACGCCCGCTTTAGACTATAAAAACGCAAAGAACCAAGTCTTCACTTTCCGCGTGCGAGGGGACTATCTTACAGACGATATGTCGGCTAAGTTACAACTCTTTTTCATTGATGCCACCGATGTGGATGACGTGTTCTTCCAAGACCTTGAGATCGATATGCCTGCTACCAAAGACCAATCGGGCGACTGGCTTGATTTTCAGGTGAACCTCGCGGGGCAGGAGAATATCCCCGATGTCTTCTTTATGGGCTTTAAGTTTAGCGGTATCAACGGTGCAGAGGGCGCAGCCACCTATCTGATAGACGATGTATCATGGGGGCGCGACGACCTGCCGCTCATTTCGGTGGATATGCCCGAGTTTTATGATACTGCCAAACCTAACGAACTGAAAACCTTTGTTCTGAATGTTACGGGGGCGAATCTAACGCAGAATGTTACTATGTCCTTTACGGGCAGTCATCCGAGCAAGTTCAAGATGTCGCCGAACACGCTGCCTGCAGAGGGGGGCATAGTGGCTCTCGGTTTCCAGTCGGACGTAGAGGGAATACAGGATGCCTATCTGCGCCTGCGCTCACGTGGGGCGGTAGATGTCTACGTACATATCACGGTCTGGGTGAAGCAGGAAACGGCTTTGGACAATGTCGAAACCGACAAGGCGCAGCCGCATTTCCTATTGGAGAACGGTACACTCTATATCCTTACCCCGCAAGGCAGATATACGCTCCTCGGCATCAAAAACGAATAGTTTTTGTATAGACCGATTGGCAAAATGGAGAATTATTTGCAGGGCTTGAAAAAAAGCAGTAATTTTGTCGGCACAATACAGGAACAATATAAACCTAATAAATAGTACGTTATGTCAAAAGTAACCGTTGTAGGCGCAGGTAACGTAGGTGCTACGTGCGCGAATGTGTTGGCTGTAAAGAAAGTAGCCAGCGAAGTTGTATTGATTGATATCAAAGAGGGTGTTGCCGAGGGGAAGGCAATGGACATTATGCAAACGGCACAGTTGCTGGGCTTCGACACCGTGGTTAAAGGTGTCACCAACGACTATACACAGACCGCTGACTCCGATGTAGTGGTTATCACCAGCGGTCTGCCGCGCAAACCGGGTATGACCCGCGAGGAACTCATCGGCGTAAACGCAGGTATCGTAAAGAGCGTGGTTAAGCAAGTGCTTACCTACTCGCCGAATGCCATTCTTATCGTAGTTTCCAACCCGATGGATACGATGGCTTACCTGACACTGAAATCGCTCGGTCTGCCGCGTAACCGCGTCATTGGTATGGGTGGTGCGCTCGACAGCAGCCGCTTCAAATACTTCCTCAGCCAGAAACTCGGTTGCAATGCCAACGAGGTAGAGGGCTTCGTTATCGGCGGGCACGGCGATACCACTATGATTCCTATGGCTCGTTTCGCTACCTACAAAGGTATGCCTATCCTCAACTTTATGAGCGAGGATGAACTCGACGAGGTAGTTCACAACACTATGGTAGGCGGTGCCACACTGACCGGTCTGCTTGGTACCAGTGCATGGATGGCTCCGGGTGCCAGCGCAGCCAGCGTAGTGGACAGCATCATTAACGACCAGAAGAAACTCATTCCTTGCTCGGCTTACCTCGACGGCGAGTACGGATACAAAGACATCACTATCGGTGTGCCTTGTATCATTGGCAAGAACGGTATCGAGAAGATTGTCGAGTTGCCGCTCAACGACAAGGAGAAAGAACTCTATGCTGCCAGCGAGGCTGCCGTAGCAAAGACCACCTCTATCCTTCACGACATCAACGCTATCTGATTAACGGCATCAACGCTATCCGATTATATCAGATTGTAAATAGTATGTTAGCAAAGAGACTGCCTGACACGGGCAGTCTCTTTTTGTGAGTGATATTTGCATATTCCATTTTTTATCCGTACCTTTGCAGTCGGTTTTGAGTGAGTAATGGTCGCAAGGTGTACCTTGTGGTTGTTTTTCAACGCCGCGATGGTGGAATCGGTAGACACGAGGGACTTAAAATCCCTTGACCAGAAATGGTTGTGTGGGTTCAAGTCCCACTCGCGGTACAACAAATGGGCAAAACTGATTATATATCGGTTTTGCCCTTGTAATTTGGGGCAGGAAAATATACGTTGAAATGTTTTGGGGGATAGATAAGTGTGGCTTCCGAACAGGGTTTTGTGCGGTTATTTTTGAAAAAATGCATAAACATTTGTTATTTCCATAAAAAATAACTACCTTTGTGGCGATTTTGTGTAGGTTATGAAAAGACATTTGCTATTATCCGTACTTGCTGTGGCATTGGGTTTATGCTACAGTGGCGCATTGATGGCGGAAGTAACGCCCCACAGGGGTAATCCGCAGCAAAAGATGCAGACACGCCGCATATGGCGTGAGAAGCCGAATTATCGTGGTCTCTATTCTACCACTTACAACCCTTCCGTAATGCAAGGTGTGTCTCTCACGGTAAGTGCTGCCTACTATTATGGCGATGTTGATATGCTCGGCATCGCTTTTAAGGAGGGGTTCCAGAAACAGAACCTGAGTCTCAGCGGTAGTTTTGTCTTTAGTTATCTCCATCCGCTCGCCCGCAGTGCCAATTGGCGCTTCTCCGCTTCGGGGGGCTACCTGCACGGAAACGACAGCGCACGCTATGATATGATCACCAACCCCGCTACAGGACAACAAGTAGAGGAACAGATGGGCAAGGGTTCTTTCCGCAGCGGTTTTGGCGAATTGGCGGCAGGTATAGAGTGGTATCCTTTCTCGCGTGCCGGCTTTTATATCTATGCGGGGCTCGGACTGAACGTGAGCGTTATCAATTACGATTTTACCCGTGTCAACAGGGGAGAGGGACAGGTATTCGGCGTACTGCCTATGTTACCCATAGAGATTGGCTACAATATCGACCTTACACACGGTTTCTTCCTTACAGTTATGGCATCCGTCCACCAAGGACTCTTAGACGTACCCTACAGCAATCTTGATGCATGGCCTATTATTAAATCAACGCGTTTCCAATGGGGAGACGGTTATTTTCTGTTAGGTCTCTCTTTCTCCTACCGCTGGCAGAAATGTGAACCGTGCCGCTTGTATCAATGGTAACCAACAAACGGAAGATAATCAACGACCCTGTATTCGGATTTCTCACTATTCCGAGCAATCTGCTCTACGATGTGTTGCAACATCCGTATGTCCAGCGTCTCAACCGCATCCGGCAGTTGGGACTTTCCTATTTGGTGTATCCCGGTGCTATGCACAGCCGTTTCCTTCACTCCTTAGGGGCAATGCACCTGATGAGTGAGGGCATATCCTCGTTGCGCAGCAAAGGAGTGCATATAAGCGACAGCGAGGCTACGGGGGCATTGGCGGCTATTTTGCTCCACGACATAGGACACGGACCTTTCTCCCATGTATTGGAGCATACGCTGGTGGAGGGGATTACCCATGAGGAGATTTCGCTCCTGATGATGGAGCAGATCAATATAGACCTCAGCCGTGGCAGCGAGCAGCAACTTTGGCAGCAGCGTCCGTTGGATGAGGCAATTGCTATCTTCAAAGACCGGTACCCGCGCCATTTCCTCCACCAACTCATTTCCAGCCAGTTGGATGTGGATAGGATGGACTACCTCTGCCGCGACTCGTTCTTTACGGGCGTGCAGGAGGGGCGTGTGGCGAGCGAGCGACTATTGAAGATGCTCAATGTGGTGGACGATCGTCTGGTGGTGGAGATCAAGGGCATCTACTCAGTGGAGAAATTTCTTGTAGCACGCCGCTTGATGTACTGGCAGGTCTATCTGCATAAGACCTCTGTGGCTGCTGAACAACACCTGATTAAGATACTCGCGCGGGCAAAAGAACTGGCTCTGTCGGGCAAGGAATTGTTCTGTTCGCCCGCATTGCACTATTTCCTCTACCACCGTGTTACGGCAACCGATTTTGCCCTTGGCAGCGAGGCCATGCAGCAGTATGCGCTCCTTGACGATACCGATGTGCTGTCGGCTATCAAGGTTTGGATGGACTCGGACGACATCGTGCTGCGCGAATTGAGTACAGCGTTTACCAACCGCCAACTCTTCCGCGGGCGGCTGCTTACCGAACCGCTCTCTGAAACCGAGCAGCAGATATTGCGCCGTCATTACGCCAATGCGTTGGGTATCAGCGATCGGGAAGCGGAGTATTTCTTTGTGGAGCATGTGTCCACGAGCAATACCTATTCGGAGAAAGACGACTCGATCGACATCCTCTACCGCGATGGTACGGTGCGCGACATCGCCTCCGCCAGCGAGATACTCGACCTGCCGTCGCTTACCCGCAAACCCAAGAAACTCTACCTGTTTGAGTTCAGAGGGTGAGAAACAATAAGTAATAACAAAGGCTATCCTCCTGACATCCACCTGACATCCACCTTACTTTTGTTATAGGATGGTTATAGGATAGTTATAGGATAGACAACTCATAATTCATAATTAGAATAACGTGGAATTTTCTGCACAACAAATATCCCTCCTTCTTGGAGGAAAACTCTATGGCGACCCCAATAGCACTGTGAGCGATATAGCCCCTATCGAGTCCGCTACCGAGGGAAAACTCTGTTTCCTTTGCGATGAGAAATATATGCCCTATTTAGCAACCACGCAAGCCTCTGTCATATTGGTTACGGCAAGTCTTTTGGGCGACAAATCCCCCGAAAGCAATGCTACCGTGATTGCCGTAGAGAACGCCCGCGGGGCGATGGGGCAACTGCTCCAATTAGTGGCAAAAGCCATGAATCCCGCTCGCCATGGCGTAGAACAGCCTGCCTATATCAGCGAGGGTGTCTCCGTGCCGGACGATGCCTATATCGGGGCGTTTGCCTACATCGGCAAGAATGTCCGTCTCGGCAAAGGCGTACAGATCTACCCGAATACGTATATCGGTGATAATGTGCAGATAGGCGACAATACGATTCTCTATGCGGGGGTCAAGGTCTATTACAACTGTGTGATAGGGCGTGATTGTATTCTTCATGCGGGTGTGGTAGTAGGTGCGGACGGTTTCGGTTTCGAACCCGATGCGCAGGGCGTGAACCAAAAACTGCCCCAGATAGGCAATGTGGTGATAGAGGACGATGTGGAGATAGGTGCCAACAGCACCATCGACCGTGCAATGATGGGTTCCACCCGCATACACCGTAATGCGAAGATAGACAATCTTGTGCAGGTGGCGCACAATGTGGAAGTGGGTGAATCAACCTTTATGTGCGCACAGGTCGGCGTGGCGGGTTCTACCAAGATAGGCAGCCATTGTATCCTGGCCGGTCAGGCGGGGGTAGCGGGGCATATCGAGATTGCCGACCGTTGCGTCTTCGGTGCACAAGCGGGTGTGGCAGGCAGTGTCCGCAAACCGGGTATGTACCAAGGGTCGCCCGCTATCGATGCAATGAACTGGCGTCGTTCCTCGGTCGGGTTCAAGCAACTCCCCGACCTGATGCGCCGCCTCAACGAGATAGAGAAGAATTTGTAAATTTGTAAATTCTTTGCATATAATTTCTTATTCATAATTCGTAATTCATAATTGAAATGAACCAGCATACAATATCTTCCCCTTTCACCCTTTCGGGCAAGGGATTGCATACAGGTCTGCATATCACGGCAAATTTCCTGCCTGCGGACGAAAATACAGGCATACGGCTTTGTCGTATAGACCTGCCCGGCAAGCCTACCCACCAAGCCCTGGCCGACTATGTGAGTGCCACCGAGCGCGGTACGGTACTTGAACACGGAGCGTGGAAAATATCCACTGTGGAGCACGCCCTCTCCGCCCTCTATGCGATGGGTGTGGACAACTGTCTCATCGAGTTGGACGGCCCTGAGATACCTATCCTCGACGGTAGTGCCAAACCATTCGTCAAGGCTATTCAGGCGGCGGGCTTGCAGGAGCAGCAGGCGGAGCGCAAAGTGTTTGTCGTTACGGAGCCTATTGAGTATGTCTCCGAGCGCGGTAACAAGTTGGTGCTGCTGCCATCTGACCACTATGAGGTAGAAGTGATGATTTCCTTCCCGAGTGTCTTCCTGCGCGAGCAGCGGGCGGAACTGCACGACCTGAGCACCTACCCCCGCGAGATAGCCGCCGCACGTACATTCTGCTTTGTGCGCGAGATAGAGCCGCTCCTGCGTATGGGGCTCATCAAAGGCGGGGACCTGCAAAATGCCCTTGTAATCTACGAGACCCAGATGTCGCAGGAGGGACTCGACTATATGACCGACAAACTCGGTGCACCGCACCTCGATGCCACCAAACTCGGTTACCTCTCCCCGCTCAACTACCAGAACGAGCCGGCGCGGCACAAACTGCTTGACCTCATCGGCGACATGTCCCTGCTCGGCTGCTATATCCAAGGCAAACTCATCGCCGAGCGACCCGGACACACCTTCAACACCTCCTGCTGCCGCCAACTGAGGAATAAAGTAATTCAATAATTACAAATTAAAAATTACACATTACAAATTGACTATGACCCAACCATTAGCATACATCCATCCGGAGGCGAAGATTGACCCCTCCGTGCAAATCGGTCCCTTTGTTTATATCGACAAAGATGTGGAAATCGGTGCCGGCACCGCCATTGATGCCAACGCCACTATCTGCGAGGGCGTACGTATTGGCAAAAACTGCCATATATTCCCCTCTGCCGTAGTGGGTGCCATCCCGCAGGACTTGAAGTTCAAAGGCGAGAAGACCTACGTCTTCATCGGTGATAACACCACCATTCGCGAGTGCGCTACCATTCATCGCGGTACTGCCAGCAAGGGCAAGACTGTAGTGGGCAGCAACTGCCTGATCATGGCATACTGCCACGTGGCACACGACTGCTTGCTCCACGACCATATCATTATGTCCAACGCCGTGCAACTGGCAGGCGAGGTGGTAGTGGACGATTGGGCTATCATCGGTGGCGGAAGCCTCGTGCACCAGTTTACCCATATCGGGGCGCATGTGATGATACAGGGCGGTACGAAAATCAACAAGGACATACCGCCGTATGTTATTGCAGCCCGCGAACCGGTATCCTATTGTGGTATCAACTCCGTCGGACTCAACCGACGCGGTTTCACCCGTGAGCAGATAGCCTCTATACAAGATACCTATCGTACGCTCTATATGTCGGGACTGAACGTATCCCAAGCCGTAGAACAGATACTCGCTACCGTACCCGAGACACCCGAGCGCAACGCAATCATCGACTTTATCAAAGCCTCTCCCCGTGGCATCGTCCGCGGCATAAACTAATTAGGAATGATGAATTAGGAATTATAAATGCTGTATGGGGACGATGCGTTTCGCGTCGTCAGAATATATAAAGCATTTAATTCCTTACTCATAATTCAAAATTCATAATTAACCACAATGGAAACAGAAGAAAGAAGCCTCAATTTCATTGAGCAAATCGTAGAGAAAGACCTTGCCGAGGGCAAGAACGGAGGACGTATCCAGACCCGTTTCCCGCCCGAGCCCAACGGCTATCTGCATATCGGACACGTCAAAGCCATCTGTATGGACTTCGGTATTGCCGAGCGTTACCATGGTGTATGCAATCTCCGTTTCGATGACACCAACCCCGTCAAAGAGGATGTGGAGTACGTGGATTCCATCCAGCAGGACATTGCGTGGTTGGGATTCAAATGGGGCAATATCTATTACGCCAGCGACTATTTCCAGCAACTCTATGACCTTGCCATCCGCTTCATCAAAGAGGGCAAGGCATACGTAGATGAGCAGACTGCCGAGCAGATTGCCGAGCAGAAAGGTACGCCTACCGAACCCGGCGTGAACTCTCCCTACCGCGACCGACCAGTAGAGGAGAATCTCCGTCTCTTCGAGGCAATGCAGGCAGGCGAGATAGAGGACGGCAAGATGGTGTTGCGTGCCAAGATTGATATGGCGAACCCCAATATGCACTTCCGTGACCCTATCATGTACCGTATCATCACCACCCACCCGCACCACCGCACGGGGCGCAAATGGAATGTCTATCCGATGTACGATTTCGCACACGGGCAGAGCGACTATTTCGAGGGCGTTACGCACTCTATCTGTACCCTTGAGTTTGTAGTGCACCGTCCGCTGTACGACTATTTCCTCGACCAGTTTGTAACGGGCGACTACCGTCCGCACCAGTACGAGTTCAACCGACTGAATATCACCTACACTGTGATGTCGAAGCGCAAGATGCTCCAACTCGTCAAAGAGGGACTCGTGCGCGGCTGGGACGACCCCCGTATGCCGACCGTCTGCGGTCTGCGCCGACGCGGCTACACCGCCGAGGCTATACGTGCGTTCATCGACCGTATCGGCTACACCAAGGTGGAGGGTATGATTGATGTCAGTCTGCTCGAGCACACCGTGCGCGAGTGCCTCAAAGAGACTGCACCGCGTATCTGCGCTATCTTCAACCCCGTCAAACTCGTTATCACCAACTATGAGGGCAACGGCGAGAACATCACTGCGGAGAACATCGACGGGCATCCCGAACTCGGTACGCGCGAGATGCAGTTCGCCCGCGAACTCTATATCGAGCGCGGTGACTTCCTCGAGCAGGCGGACAAGAACTTCTTCCGTCTCAGTCCGGGCGGGCGTGAGGTGCGCCTCAAATCGGCGTATATCATCCAAGCCACAGGCTGCAAGAAGGACGCCAACGGCAATATCACCACCGTCTATGCCACCTACGACACCGCTTCCAAGTCGGGCACCGAGGGAGGCAACCGCAAGACCAAAGCCACTATCAACTGGGTGGAGTGCAACTCGTGCCTTGATGCCGAAGCACGCCTCTATGACCGCCTGTTTGCCGTAGAGAACCCGTCGGCAGAGGAAGGCGATTTCCGTGACCTGCTCAACCCCAACAGCCTCGAGATAAAAACTATCAAGGTCGAGGGCTCGCTCCGCAGCGAACTCCATGCACCCGTTATCGAGAACGGCATTGCTCAGGAGAACCACTACCAGTTGCTCAAGCAGGGCTACTTCGTGGTTGACCCCGACACCACCCCCGACCACCTTGTCCTCAACCGCACCGCCTCGCTGAAAGACAACTGGCAGAAATAACCGACTTCTCTACATTGTCAGTGTCTCCAAAGGAGAAAATAACGGAAAATACATTCACTCCCCCATTCTGTATTCTATACACCAACGGGGGAGTATTTGTTTTTCCGTTAATGCCAATAAAAAGACCATAACCGTGACCTATATACCAAAATCATTGTTCCAAACCTAAAACAAAAGAGACTGCCTCACGAGTGTGTAGCAGTCTCTTTTGTTTTTATTACGTGTTGTTTACTTATCCTTTTGTTTCTCCAATTGGCGGTCCAGTGCTTCAAGACATTCGTCAACGGCTTGCTCGAAGGTGTCGCAGGTCTTTTGAGCGAAGAGTTCGGCACCCATACCCGTGATACGGACGGCAACTTCTTTGTTGAGGTTGGTTTCGGGTTTGACTACGGTCATACGGATGTTCATTTCAGCGGAAGGAGTCAGCAGTTTCTCGTAGCGACGGGTTTTCTTGGCGATGTGTTGCTCCAAACGGGTGGCAATCTCAAAATTAACGGCTTGCGTGTTCAGTTTCATAGTGAATCCTTTCTGTTAAGAGTTAATGTTTTAATAGTGGATCTATAAAATCCGGTTTATCTAAAATCGCACAAATAGTATGCCAATCCTACTGCCTGATCAGCAGGCGGAAAGCGTCTGTAACCTTTTTGACAGGCACCACTTCGATCTTGTATTTCTGTGTCAGCACTTTCTGATCGGCGGGTATGATAATGCGCTTGAAGCCGAGTTTCTGCGCCTCGCTGATTCTCTGCTCTATACGGTTGACAGGTCGTATCTCGCCCGCCAGACCGACCTCGCCCGTGAGACAGGTATCGGGGTCGAGCGCAATATCCATATTCGAAGACAGCACCGCTGCCAGTACTGCCAAGTCGATGGCAGGGTCGTTCACGCGCAAACCGCCCGCTATATTGAGAAAGACATCTTTTTGCAGCAGTTTGAAGCCGACGCGCTTCTCTAAGACGGCAAGCAGCATATTCAGCCGGCGGATGTCGAAACCCGTGGACGACCGTTGCGGCGTACCATACGCCGCCGAAGAGACAAGGGCTTGCACCTCGATAAGGAACGGACGCACGCCCTCGACAGCCGCTGCAATGGAGATACCGGACAACCCATCGCGGGCGGTGGAAAGAAGCAGTTCGCTGGGGTTGGTTACCTCCCGCAGTCCATCCTGCTGCATCTCGTAGATACCGAGTTCGGAGGTGGAACCGAAGCGGTTTTTCTGCGCCCGCAAGATACGGTACATATAGTGCTGGTCGCCCTCAAACTGCAACACCGTATCCACGATGTGTTCCAGCACTTTCGGTCCCGCCAGCGAACCTTCTTTGTTGATATGCCCGATGATAAAAAACGGCACATTCTTCTCTTTGGCATATTGCAGGATACGTGCGGCGCACTCGCGCACCTGGCTGAGACTGCCGATAGTGGCTTCCACCGAGTTGCAGCCGATAGTCTGAATGGAGTCAATGATGACCACATCGGGCTGTATCTCCGTCACATCGTCCAAGATACGCTCCAATGAGGTCTCGCTGACAATAAAGAGGTTGCCGGGGTTGCCCGCTATACGCTCGGCACGCAGTTTGAGTTGGCGTACGCTCTCTTCGCCGCTGGCGTAGAGGGTTCTCCGCTCGCCGAGTTGCATCAGCACCTGCAGGGCGAGAGTTGATTTGCCGATGCCGGGTTCACCGCCCAGCAGCACCAGACTGCCGGGTACCAATCCGCCGCCGAGAACGCGGTTGAGTTCGCCGTTGTGCATATCGATGCGCATCTCCTCGGTGGCGGTAATCTCCTGTATACGTTGCGGTCTTGCACCTCCTCCGATAGACGACAGCGGCCGTTTGCCTGCGGGGGCGGAGACAATGGTGTTTTCTTCATACGTACCCCATTTGCCGCATACGGGGCAGCGTCCCAACATCTGCGGGGCTTTTGCGCCACAGTTGCTGCAGATATATTCGGTAGTCTGTTTTGCCATCGGGATTGTTATGTTATGGTCAGGGTAACATCAGGGAAAGAACAGGGAAACGCTGTCTTAAAATTCAAACGTTTTGCGCTCCTCTGCAAGGGCGGTATTCGGAAAGACCTCCTGTGCTTCTTTGAGAAACAGGTTGTGGTCGTCAATGCGTGCGGAGAAATGCCCGATAAGCAGTTTGCCCACGTGCGCTTTCTCGGCTATCTCGGCTGCCTGCCGCGCTGTGGAATGCATCACCTGACGGCAGCGGTCTGCCAACTTGTCCACAAAAGTAGCCTCGTGGTAGAGCATATCCACGCCATCAATAATCGGCACAATCTTCTCCGTGTACATCGTGTCGGAGCAGTAGGCATAACGTTTGCGGACATCATACAATTTCTCCCCGTTCTCCATACGGCGATGCCGCTCCGAGAACAGGAAACCGCAGCATGGTACCGTATGCTTGAGAGGCACCGACTCCACCAGCACCGTCCTGTCTTCGAAAATCACCTCGTGTTTGCGCGGGTTGATGGGGTGGAAAATCACCTCGTATGGCATATCAGCGCAGTAATAGTCAAGCCATAGGCGCAGCAGCCGCTCCAGATCGGGGTGCGAATAGATGTGCATCGGCTGCGTGCGGTGCTGCATTCCGAGCGAGGAAAGCAGTCCTATCAACCCGAAACAATGGTCCCCGTGAAGGTGCGAAATAAAGATATTGTAGAGCCGCGAAGTGTGTACGCCGAGGCGTTGCATCGTTATCTGCACGCCCTCGCCGCAATCCACAAGAAACGACTTGTCGCATAGTTCGACAATCTGACCCGACGGCGAATTTTGCATCGTCGGCCGTGCGCTTCCGCTTCCTAATATGGTTACTCTACCCGGCATCATACCTGCTCCATACAAACTCTATGCCACAGCGTGCGGCTCCGTAAAGACCTTTACGGATACTCCATTAATACCCGTTAAAACATTATCGGGTATGTTTCTCCGTCAATTATCGTCAATTGGTCGTTAATTATTTTCTCTGTTTTTCTTGCCGCTTGCGGCATAGAAACCTTATTGGATGGCTTGTAGTTTTTCCCGTATCTTGTTGCCCAAAGCCGTCTTGCGCTCTATATGTTTCAGCACTTCCTGTACAAACGAGTTGCTCTCGAAACTGCCACGAACCGACTCGAAGTCAGCCACTTGCTGCGAGCGGTCGCCGTCCACACCGAAGCCCGTCTGGCTGTTGAGGTTAAACTCTTTCTTGGCATCGTCATACACCATACGGTCGAGTTTGACCACCGCATCCTGCCAGTCGTTGATTGTTTCAATCACCGCTTGCAACGGCACCTCCTCCACGCTGCAGCCCCATATCTGTTGCAGTTTGTCCGCAGCCCATGTCCATTCGTAGATATAGTAGTTCTCGTGCATCTGGCGGAAACGGTCCTGTATCTGGATATAACTCATTCCCCCCTTTTCGATGTCGTCCATCAGACGGGTAACCTCGATGCGGGGTGCTATCAGCCCCGCCAGATCCACCCAGTCGCCCAAACCGACTTCCGTATCGGGTCTCAACGCCTTGTGCAGATCATCCAACGAATGTATATCCGCCTTGTCTATTCTCGAAATCAGCGAGTTGCCGAGAAACTTGGTGATACCTATCGTATAGAGTATGTCGCCGTGGACAAGCGACGAGTTGCGTATCTTGCAGTTGTTGTAGCCATATACTTCAGTGTTCATACCGCTCAGCGTTTGCAGTTCTTTCAGTATCTCGCGACCGCGCCACATCTTCTGCACCGTGTAGGGCGACAGCAGGTTGAAATTGATAAAATCCAACCGGTCGGGGTCTTTGCGGTTGTCGCGCTTCGGCCATTTCTGCGCATCACGTATCGTCCCCACCGTGCGCAGGTTCGCCCCAGGCACAAGATACGATTCCGACTGGTTCTCAATCAGATACGAGAACGGCAACTCGCTGGTGTCGGCATGGTTGGTGTGCCGACCCATCACAAGCGAAAAAGCACCTATCTTCGACGGCCACAGCAGATAACTGTCCGATGTCGTCTTTGCACCGCGTTCCGCCACACCCTGGTGGATAGGACCGAGTTTGTACATGTGGTTCGACTGGTTGCTGCCCGAACCGGCATTCAGGAACGAGAACATACCCGCAATAAGCAGGGTGGACTTGTGGTGTGTCACGGTATAGGGACCTGCAAAAATAGCACACGCCTCACCGTGCATACCCTGACAATTACTGAAAAACAGCGATTCGCAAGCCGAATAGTGCTTGTCGAAAATACAGCCTTGACCCACAAAACACTTGTCCACCAAAGTCGAATCACCTATCTCTACACCGGTAGCAATAATAAAATCGGTACATTTGACACCCGACCCGAGTTTGGTTGGCGCAAACTTGTTGGAATTGACCGTGCCGTTTTTCAAACGCGATACACCGGTCAGTTCCGCATAGTCGCCGATACGCGTGTTCTTGATACTGCCACAGTTGAGAATACATACATGCTCGCCTATCTCCCCCGTCCCGCTTGACTGCGACTCGGCATAATCGTCTATCATTCTGTCCAATACCTCTATCATCTTCGGACGATGGCGGTACAGCGTCATCACATATGCCAGACTGGCACTCAAATGGTTGAAAATCGGTATCTCGCGACCGCCGCCCTCGTTCATCACCGGCACACGCACCCCGTTGCCGAATGGCGTGCGACCGTCCACCAGAATGGCGTTCACATTCTCTATGCAGGTGTCCGCACCGATACGGTAGTTGGCTATATAGTTATGGATATTATACAGGTGTACGTTATCCCCTATCTCGCAGTTGTGGAGGGTTGCATGATTGATGCCGGAGTGTACGCTCAATCCGCCAGGCAGTTCAAACTCACGCACAAAATTACCCATCTTCACCACACCCGAAAAATGGGCATCGCACACATACTGCGGGTCGAAGCCGTCTTTGACATATACATCCGCCCAATTCCTTGCATCGCACCCCTGCGCGACTAATTGCTGTTGTTCTGTTATTGTTAAATTTCTATACATGTTGGTTGTGTTAATTGGAATGGCTTTGCGTGCCAAATTTGTTATAGGATGCTTATAGGATGCTTATAGGATAGAACACCGGACAAAGAGACAAACCATTCTGCTTTTGTTTGTTTTCTTTTATTTTTCTTGCCGCTTGCGGCATAGGAGATTTATCCTATTTTACCTTGTTCAGATACACCCGCGTGCAGACCTGCTTGGTGTAAGCAGGGAAATCACCGCCCATCATCCAACCGTAGTAACCCGGCTCGCGGCGGAACACATCCGTCAGACGTTGACCTTTGTGCTGACCGAAATTGAAAATCTCGTACCCGTCTTTGTCGTATGCAATACGACCTGCAAAGTCGGCAAAACGCACACTCCCTGCTGTATAGTCCGCCAGCCCTTCGACCGTGTCCGGCAAATCATAGCGTTCCAACTGTGCCATCAGAACCTCGTAGGTCGCCATCGTGTCCGCATTCGCCGAATGGGCATTCTGCAAATCTTTGCCGCAATAAAAACGATAGGCGGCCGACAGATTGCGCTGCTCGTTCTTGGTAAATATCGTGTACGCATCCACCATATTGCGGCGTTTCAAATCAATGTTCACCCCCGCACGCAGAAACTCCTCCGCCAGCAGCGGAACATCAAAATGGTTGCTGTTATACCCCGCCAAATCGCTGTCTTTCAGTACATCGGCTATCTCGTGCGCTATCTGGCGGAAAGTCGGGCAATCTGCCACGTCATCGTCCGTGATACCGTGTATCGCCGTCGAAGCCTCGGGGATATGCATCGGCGTCTCTTCTATTACCGGTTTGCCGAATGGACCAGACAGATGGCGGATAACGGTCGGCTTTACGCGCAAGGTCTTCCCCTCGGCATTGCCATTGGGGAAGACCTTGTAATAACTTATTTCGACAATCCTGTCGCTCGATATATTCAGTCCCGTGGCCTCCAAATCGAAGAACACCAGCGGACGACTCAGTCTCAACTTCATTTACAAATGGTCAATTTACAAATTTACGCATTTACAAATCAGTCATTCAAAAGCATCGGCATCAAGAGCAGCAGCAGGTCTTGGTTTTCCTCGTTCTCCATCGGCAAAATCAGTCCCGCACGGGCAGGATCGGCCAACTGCAACTTCACATCGGTCGAAGTTATCGCACCCAGTATCTCTATCAGGAAAGGCGCCTTGAAACCAATCGACATCGGCATTCCGTTGTATTCGCAGGCAATCGTCTCTTTGGCACTGGTCGAAAAATCAATATCCTGTGCCGAAATCTCAATCTGATTCTCGCTCAACGCCAACTTGAGCAACGCCGTACCCGTGTTCGCAAACACTGCCACACGCTTGCAGGCATTGATAAGGGTCTGACGATCTACCACTACCACGTTCTTGTTGTTCTGCGGAATAACGGCATTGTAATTGGGGAAACGACCCTCTATCAAACGGCAGACCACCGTCGTCTGATAAAACTCGAAACGGGCATTCTTTTCGCCAAACGTAATCACTACATCGTTCTCATCCTTGCTCAGGATATTTTTCAGCAGAGCCGCAGGTTTCTTCGGCAGAATGAAATTAGACGGCTCCGATGCGGTAACGGAAGTGTTCGTATAACGGACAAGACGGTGGGCATCGGTAGCCACCATCGTTATCTTGTCGGTGGCTATATCAAAATATATACCGTTCATCACAGGACGCAACTCGTCATCCGCCGTGCAGAATACCGTTTTGGTGATAGCATCAAGCAATACTTTCGACAACATCACCACCCTGTGCGTATTCTCCTCCGGGGCTGGCATCTCAGGATACTCGTTGCCGTTCACTCCCACAAACGAGTACGTACCGTTGGTGCTCACCATATTCACAGCAAAATTTTGCTCGTCTATCGAGAAAGTCAGCGGCTGCTCCGAGAACTCTTTCAGCGTCTCAAGCAACAGACGCGCACCCACTGCCACCTTCCCGGTACCCTCCGCATTCTCCACATCAATCGATGTGCGAATCGTGGTCTCTCCGTCAGAAGCGGTCAGCGTCAGAACGCTGCCCTCCAAATCAAACAATACATCCTCCAATATGGCCAAACTGTTCTTCGAAGCTATAACACGGCTTACCGCTTGCAACTGCGCAAACAATTTCGAACTTGATACATTAAATTTCATATCTCTGTAGTTTTTAAATTTCTATTATATATGGATAATTGACGGCAATTATATCTCCCTGTAAAATACCAACGGCTTATTACACGATAATTAACGTTCCCTTTAGTTTGCAAAATTACTGATTTTATCTTGTATATGCAAATTATTTGCCAAAAATACCACCGTTTGCCGCTTTTTCTTTCCCGTACGGATAAAATTACGTACCTTTGCGGTGCAATACAATGAAAATCGGTGTCTTCGACAGCGGCTACGGCGGACTTACTATTCTGGACAAAATACGCCGTCTTCTACCCGGGTACGACTATCTCTACCTGGGCGACAATGCACGTGCACCTTACGGCTCCCACTCGTTTGAGGTGATTTATCAATATACACTTCAGGCGGTCAACTTCCTCCTGCAGCACGGCTGCGCACTCGTCATCCTGGCATGCAACACCGCCAGTGCCAAAGCACTCCGTACTATCCAGCAGCACGACCTACCCGCTTTGCGGAAAGGCACGGATATACCCAATGTCTTGGGAGTCATCCGACCCACGGCGGAACAGGTCATCCCGCTTACACGCAACGGACACATCGGCATACTCGGTACGCAAGGTACCATCGACAGCCTCAGTTATCCCATCGAACTGCAAAAGATCTGGGATAATTTGCACACCTGCAAATCTGCAAATTTACAGATTGCGCAGCAAGCCTGCCCTTTGTGGGTACCGCTCATCGAATCGGGAGAACACCTCCACGAGGGAGCCGACTATTTCGTGGACAAATACCTGTCCGCACTCTTTGCACAAGACCCGCTGATTGATACCGTCGTACTCGGCTGCACACACTATCCACTCCTCAAACCCAAAATCGACAACTGGTTGTCAGCACGATACCCAGCAGCACAAAGCATCCCACAGGGCGATATCGTAGCCCGCTCACTGCGCGATTATCTCAACCGCCACACGGCAATCCGCACCGCCCTCACCACGGACGGCACCTGCGGATACCTCACCACCGAATCGGCACAAAAATTCGACAACTCCGCTTCCGTCTTCCTCGCCGCACCTGTCCAAGCACAGCATGTCACCCTGTAAATAACATTCCCTTATTCCTTATTCCTAATTCATCATTAAACAGTAAGGTGGATACCCTGTGGATAGCAGGAAAATACGGACGGACAATCCCGCATCTGCGGTAAACCGTTCCCCTGTTTGTATATAATAAAAAAAACAGAAGAACCGTCCGGCTCTTCTGCTGTGTAAAGAGATGCAGATATTCTGCACAAGGGGTATTGCAATAAAATCACTTACGGATACCCAACTCTTTGATGATAGCACGGTAACGCTCAATATCACGCTCCTTGAGGTAATCCAGCAGACGACGGCGTTTACCTACAAGATTCGTCAGCGCACGCTCTGTACCGAAATCCTTGCGGTTTTGTTTCAAGTGCTCGGTAAGGTGGTTGATACGGAATGTGAACAGAGCAATCTGGCTCTCTGCAGAACCAGTGTTCTTGGCATCATTGCCATACTTGGCAAACAGTTCTGCTTTTTTCTCTGATGTCAAATACATGACTAAAAAGATATTTATAATTAAACAATCATAACCTCGCCCGATGTCCGCCGCCGGAAACCGGTGCTTCCATAGTGCTTCTATCCGGACAATGTTACATCTAACGCCTTTGAGCATACAACACAAAAGCCGCTGCAAAGGTACGACAAAAATCTGATACAGACAAGTATTTGCCGCTTTTTATATCAAAATGATACTGAAATTCCACGCAAATGACAGCACAAGGCTACTATCCTGCATATTAAGTTCCTATCCTGTATATTCTGTATATTCGGGTTGCCATTCTGCATATTCGGGCGGGTATTGTTTGGCACGGCTTTTGCAGATTTGGAATAGAAACGGTTCTCTACAGAGAGGGAACGGAGAATAAATTATGTACACCCTAAAAATCTAATGAACTATGGCTAATTTAGGAAAACTATTGGTTGCATTTGCAGGCGGCGCATTGATAGGAGCCGCAGCAGCATTGTTATTCGCACCGAAAAGCGGTGAAGAAACCCGCAAACAGATTGCCGGTCTGGCACGCCAAAAGGGACTGGTTCTCAACAAAGAAGAACTGGAAGCGTTCGTAAACAAGGTAATGGCAAAGGTAAAGGACTATTTCACGAGCGCAGACCTTGAAGCCGCAGTGGAGGAGGCTATCCACGAAGGAAAAGTCTGAGAAATATGGACGAGACACAATATCGGAAACTGCTTGACGACTGCAAGTCGTATCTGAACACACGGTACGACTTGCTCCGTCTTTCACTGCTGGAGAAACTGAGCAAGATACTCGGTTTGATACTGCTGGCAATAGTGGCGGTGCTGCTCGTGTTTGCAGTGCTGTCGTTCGGCGCACTGGCGTTGGTCTTCGTATTGGCGCAATGGCTGCCCGTGTGGGCATCGTTCCTGATTATCGGCGGGGTATTCCTGCTGTTGCTGGTGCTGGCAATAGTGTTCCGCAACCAATGGTTTGTCAATCCGCTGGTAGGAACCCTGAGTGCCATTCTGTTTGCAGACAACGCAACAGGGGCGGAGGAGTGCAACAGAGCAACGAGAGAGGAATGCAACAATGCAACAGGAGAGGAGGGCAACAGGGCAACAGGAGAGGAGGTGGACTATGACTGATCTGAGCCGTTTGCGCACTTTGAAACAGTTGGAAACCGAGCGGTTGCGCTTGGAGCGACAGGCGGACAAGCAACTGCAAGGTTTGGCGGCAGATACGCAAGCCATCCGCCGGACGTGGCAGCAACGTGTGGCGGGTGTGGAGAGGTTTGCCAACATACTGAGTCTTGTGCTGCCAAAAGTGGGGCGTGGAACACTGCTGGTAACCCTGCTGACACGCATCTTCCGCCGGTTCAAGAAATAGGTTTCTTTCAAACGCTGCAAGAGATAGGTTTCTTTTTCTCTCTGACATTACCGGAGACAGGTTTCTCTCTGACATTGCAGGACGCATTGTCTCTCCGACAAAGACAATAAAGAAAGAGAACCATAAAACTACACAGAACTATATAACTACACGGGACGCACATTAAAAGAGGCTGCCTGACCTAATTGGTCAGGCAGCCTCTTTTAATTAACTATATCTTTATCTCTTATATCTTTATCTCTCTTGCAGGAAATGCAATCCACCGCAAGGGAATCCATTGCAAGCGAATTGATTTTGCAAGAGAATCTTCAAATCAAGTCTCACGTCAGGCTTCAAATCAGGCTTTCACTGCGGTTTTAGCCTCTTTCTTGGCTTTACGTTTGTCCATTGCATTGGTGATGTCGTATGCCAAAGGCGAGGCGATACATACAGACGAGTATGTACCAACGATAACACCCATCACAAGAGCGAAGACGAAGCCGCGTATGGTCTCACCGCCGAAGCAGAAGATAGCCAGCAATACCACCAATGTGGACATAGAGGTCGAGAACGTACGACCGAAAGTGGAGTTGATAGCGTTGTTGATATTGACAGCACGGTCGCGCTTGGGATAGAGGTTGTTATTCTCGCGTACACGGTCGAAAATGACCACGGAGGCATTGATAGAATAGCCTATGACGGTCAGGATAGCCGCGATAAACGACTGGTCGATTTCCATAGAGAAAGGCATTACTTTCCAGAGTATGGCGTACAGACCGAGGATAATAATCGTATCGTGTGCCAAAGCGGCAATAGCGCCTACCGAGTAAGCAAAGTTGCGGAAACGTATCAGGATATAGACAAAGATACCCAGCAATGCGGCAATGATAGCCCAGACGGCAGCAGTAGTAATATCGTCAGCCACGGCAGGTCCCACTTTCTGCGACTGCATAATGCCCACCTCAGGGTTTATCTCGGTGGAGCGGAACTCGTCGAATGTAACATTGCCAAGATAGGGTTTGCAGCCCTCGTAGAGCAGTTTCTCAATCTGTGCATCGGCATCATCGGAGTCGTCCTGAATACGGTAGTTGGTCGAGACGCGGATCTGGTTTGAACTACCGATAGTGATAACATTGAGCGAGTAGGTCTCATCTCCGTCAAGATTGGCTTTGAACACACCGTCCAACGATTCGCGTACATCCTGCGTATTAACCGGTTCCGCGAAGCGGATGACATAGTTGCGTCCGCCGGAGAAGTCGATACCGAGGTTGAGTTTACCGAACACGTGCGGTTCCAAACCGAGTATGGAGAATATGATCAGCACACCGGAGATGATGTAAGCGTACTTACGGAATTTCACGATGTCGGCATGGGTATTCTGCAAGAAGTTTTTGGTCATACGGGTAGCGAAAGACAGTTCTTTGGCACCCTCTTTTCTTGCATAGTCATCGAGGAGCAGACGTGTGATGAAGACGGCAGTCAGGAAGGACGAGATGATACCGATCATATAGGTAACGGCGAAGCCCTTGATAGGACCCGTACCGAAGATAGCCAGGATAGCGCCGGTGAGGAAACTGGTTACGTTGGCGTCCACGATAGCGGAGATGGCGTTCTTGAACCCGACATCGATAGCCTGTCTCATACTCTTGCCGGCACGCATCTCTTCGCGTATACGTTCATAAATGAGTACGTTGGCGTCCACTGCCATACCCATAGTCAGGACGATACCTGCGATACCCGGCAGGGTAAGGACTGCGGAGAAGGAAGCGAGGATACCTACGAGCAAGAAGATGTTGCAGCAGAGTGCGGCATCGGCAATCAGACCGGGAATCCAGCCGTAGTAGAATATCATATATATGAGGATCAGGAGGAAGCCGAGAGCGAAACTCCAGAGACCGTCGTGTATGGCAGCCTTACCGAGAGTAGGACCGACCACGTCCTCTTGTATGATACGTGCGGGGGCGGGCATTTTACCGGAATTGAGGGTATTGGCGAGGTCTTTTGCCTCTTCCACGGTGAAGTTACCGGTGATTTGGCTGATGCCGCCGGAAATCTCGTTCTGCACGGCCGGAAAACTATAGACGAAGCCGTCGAGTACGATGGCGATGGACTTGCCTATATTCTCTTTGGTGATACGTTGCCAAGCCTTAGCGCCCTCTGCGTTCATTGTCATGGAGACATTGGCATAGGCACTGGTCTGCGAGAAGTCTGCCCGTGCGTCGGTGATGACATCCCCTTCGAGGGAGGCGCGTCCGTCGCGTTGTGCTTTGAGTGCTACGAGTTGGTAGATGGAGCCTGCCTCGTCAACGGCTTTTACCGTCCAAGCGAATCGCAGGTCGCGCGGGAGCACCTGTTTGGCGATTTGCGAGTGTAGCATTGCGGTGACGGCTGCGGTATCCGTATAGTGTACCATGCCCACTGCCGGTCCACGGTATGCCTGCCCGGCCTGGTTGACAGAGGGGTTGAGGATGGCAAAGAGGGGGTTCTGTTTCTTGTACTGTTCCAGTTGCTCCTCTTGGGTCAGTTCTGCGGAGTCGGTTTGCAGGCTATCCACGAGTGCTGCCAGGTCGTCGTTTCCGACAGAGTCTTTCTTCACCTCTTCGCTAACCGTAGCAGCGGGAGTTTCCTGTGTTTCCGCAACGGCATCCGCAGAGGCATTACGCTGTGCGAACTCGCTGTTGATCTGTATGAGTTGAGGGAGGATTTCTGCGAGGTCGTAGGTTTCCCAGAATTCGAGGTTGGCGGAACCTTGGAGGAGTTTGCGGACACGCTCGGGCTCTTTCACGCCGGGCAGTTCGATCAGGATACGTCCGGGCTGTGAGAGTTTCTGGATATTGGGTTGTACGACGCCGAAGCGGTCGATACGGGTACGGAGAACTTTGAAGGAGTTGTTGACTGCTCCGTCCACCTCTTCGCGTATTACTTTCTCGACCTCTTCGTTGGTGGAGTTGAAGTTCACTTTGTCTTTGAGTTCGAAAGTGGAGAAAACACTCGCCAGTTGTGCGTTGGGGTCAACTTCCTTGAAGGATTCGACAAAGAGTGTAACGAAGTCGGTACCGCTGGATTTCTGTTTTTCCTGTGCCAGAGCCATTGCTTTGGTAAAGGTTTCCGAGGTATTGTTTCCCGAAAGCACGCGGATGATGTCGGGTACGCTGACCTCCATGGTGACGTTCATACCGCCTTTGAGGTCGAGACCAAGGTTGATTTCTTTCTCGCGGCACTCTTTGAGCGTGTAGCCGAACCAAACTTTCTCGGAAGCAATCGAGTCGAGATAGACGTACTCTTTTGCAGCATTGTCTCCTGCATACTCTTTTGCCTTCTTGTCGTAGTGTGAAGTAACAAGAGAGAAGGACAGGTAGAAGGCGCACACCAGGAAGAGGATAACCGCCATTAATCTAACAAGCCATTTGTTTTGCATAATCTTATTTGTGTTTTATTATTTATTCCGTTTCCTGCTTCTGTTATGCGTCGGTGCATACAAAAAGCGTACAAAGGTACGACTTTTTTCCGGAACTTACAAATAAATTTGAGTTTCGTCAGCAAAAAGGGTGCATAGCGGTTGCAAAAAGTGTGTTCTGCGGGTGTTGTTCCGGTGATTGTCCGTGTGTAGCGGTCTGAGGGTATGCACCTGCTATCCACAGGGTATCCACAGGGTATCCACAGGGAAAGCACCTGCTATCCATCTTATATCCACCTTACTTTTGAATTATGTGGTGAGGATGTTTCTATACGGGGCCAAGTCTAAAAACAGCGGTGGAAGGCAGGATAGTCCGGCGACTTGACCGCGGGCGAGGGTATGGAACATAATCACACCCGAGAACATAGTACACCCGAGAGCATAATAAAAGAGGCTGTCTGAGAAGTATCAGGCAGCCTCTTGGTATTTTATTCGGCAATGCGGTTTTTAAGCCGCATATGCGTTTGCTTTGTGATTAGAGTTGCGGACCGGCAGCGACGAGTGCTTTGCCTGCCTCGTTGTTCTCGTATTTGACGAAGTTTTTGATGAAACGACCAGCCAAATCCTTAGCCTTAACATCCCACTCGGCAGCGTCTTTGTAGGTGTCGCGAGGATCGAGGATAGCAGGATCTACGCCCGGCAGAGCGGTCGGAACTTCGAAGTTGAAATACGGGATTTTCTTGGTCGGCGCATTCAGGATGTCGCCACCGAGGATAGCGTCGATGATGCCACGTGTATCGCGGATGGAGATACGTTTGCCCGTACCGTTCCAACCGGTGTTAACGAGGTATGCTTTTGCACCCGATTTCTCCATCTTCTTAACCAACTCCTCTGCGTATTTGGTCGGGTGGAGTTCGAGGAACGCCTGTCCGAAACAAGCCGAGAAAGTAGGAGTAGGCTCGGTGATACCGCGCTCGGTACCTGCCAGTTTGGCTGTGAAGCCGCTCAGGAAGTAGTACTTGGTCTGCTCGGGAGTAAGGATAGATACAGGGGGCAGTACGCCGAATGCATCAGCCGACAGGAAGATGACGTTCTTGGCAGCAGGACCTGCAGAAACGGGTTTGACGATATTCTTGATGTGATAGATAGGATACGAAACACGGGTGTTCTCGGTAACGCTCTTGTCTGCGAAATCGATTTTGCCGTTGGCATCAACGGTTACGTTCTCGAGGAGTGCGTCGCGACGGATAGCGTTGTAGATGTCGGGTTCGCTCTCTTTGTCGAGGTTGATAACCTTGGCGTAGCAGCCGCCCTCGAGGTTGAATACGCCCTTGTCGTCCCATCCGTGCTCGTCGTCACCGATGAGGAGACGTTTCGGGTCGGTGGAAAGGGTGGTCTTGCCAGTACCGGACAGACCGAAGAAGATAGCGGTGTTTTTGCCCTCCATATCGGTGTTGGCGGAGCAGTGCATGGAAGCGATGCCTTTGAGGGGCAGGTAGTAGTTCTGCATCGAGAACATACCTTTCTTCATCTCGCCGCCGTACCATGTGTTGAGGATAACCTGCTCGTGGCTGGTGGTGTTGAAAGCAACGCAGGTCTCCGAGTTCAAGCCGAGTTCTTTGTAGTTCTCCACTTTGGCTTTGGAAGCGTTGTAGATGACAAAGTTAGGCTCGAAGTTCTCCAGTTCCTCTGCTGTCGGACGAATGAACATATTGGTAACGAAGTGTGCCTGCCATGCCACCTCGACGATGAAGCGTACAGCGAGACGGGTCTCTTTGTTGGCACCGCAGAATGCATCAACGACAAACAGACGTTTGTTGCTCAGTTCTTTCTGCGCCAGGGCTTTTACCTCGCCCCACACTTTCTCGGACATAGGGTGGTTGTCGTTTTTGTAAGCGTCGCTTGTCCACCATACATTGTTGTGGCTCTGTGCGTCGTCGACGATGTATTTGTCCTTGGGCGAGCGACCGGTGAAAACGCCTGTCATCACGTTTACAGCGCCAAGTTCGGTAACCTGTCCTTTCTCATAACCCACCAGACCGGGTTTGGTTTCCTCTTCGAACAGTTGCTCGTAGGAGGGATTGTGTACGATTTCGGTAGTACCCGTGATACCGTACTTTGTAAGATCAAGATTTTTCATAACAGTATAGTTTAATATATTGATTAGCGTTCTGCCGGCTTGTGTGCAAACTCTGTGCCAACTGCGGGGGCGGGCGGTTTGCGGCAAGCCCTATTTTTAGACGCTACAAAATTACAACAAAAACCCGAAACGGGCAAACGGGGGTCTGTTTTTCGTCTGAAAACAAAAAAAATGACAAGTTTAGTTGCCAAAAACGCTAAAATATGCTATAAAACATATTTTTCTTGCTTTTTTATTTGGTCATATCAAAAATATGCCGTATCTTTGCACCGTGTTTTTCATGGTATTAGATTTAAGGTTAAGTAAAAGATTGGGTTGTCGTGAGACAATCCTCTTTTTTTTATGTCCGTATGTATAGCCGTTCTGCCCGTAAGACGGTATGATGAGTGTCCCGCTACGTATTGAGAGTAATGATATATAATAAATAAGGTCGCCCAACCGGTGTCGGGCGACCTTATTTATTATATGCGGTATGGTATCAGCGGAGGTAGTTTTCCCACTTGGTATTGCGCATATCGCCGCTTTTGAGGAACTCCTCGTGCATAGCCAGTGCGCAACTGAGTACGTGCGGGGTGTGCGCCGTCTTTGCCATGGCGATGTATTCGTTGAGCAACGAACGGTATTGAGGGTCCACGCAGTGGTCGATAATCTCGTGCGCACGCTGGATAGGACTCTTGCCTCGCAAGTCGGCGATACCGTGCTCGGTGATAATCACCTTGACGCTGTGTTCGCTGTGGTCGAGGTGACTCACCATCGGCACAAACGCCGAGATACAGCCGCCCTTGGCAGTGGAGGGCGTGGTATAGATACTGATATAGGCATTGCGGGTGAAGTCGCCGCTGCCGCCGATACCGTTCATCATCTTCGTACCGCACACGTGCGTCGAGTTGATATTGCCGTAGATGTCGGCCTCCAATGCCGTATTGATAGTTATCAAGCCCAGGCGGCGTGCCACTTCGGGGTTGTTGCTTATCTCCTGCGGGCGGAGGACAATCTTGTCGCGGAAGAAATCAATATGGTCGATGATGTCCTGCAACTTGTCCGCACCGATGGTCAGCGAGCAACCGCTGGCGAACTTCACGCGTCCCTCTTTCATCAACCCTACCACCGAGTCCTGAATCACCTCGGTGTACATCTCAAACGGCGGGATATGCTTGTTCTCGCCCAGTGCACCGAGTACGGCGTTGGCGATGTTGCCCACGCCCGACTGGATAGGCAGGAACGACGACGGGATACGCCCTGCTTTCATCTCCTGCTCGAGGAACAGAGCCACGTTGGCACCGATCTTCTCCGTGGTCTCGTCCAATGGCGAGAACTTGCCCACCTCGTTGGGGCGGTTGGTCTTCACCACGGCCACAATCTTCTTCGGGTCCACCTTGATATGGTCCGTACCGATGCGGTCCGACGGTTTGTAAACGGGTATCTCGCGGCGTTGGGGCGGGTCGAGCGGCTCATACAGATCGTGCAGACCGCGCATGGTAGCGGGCATCGCCTCGTTGAGTTCAACGATAATCTTCGGTGCCAACTCGCAGAACGTGAGCATATTGCCCACACCGGCGGTGGGGACGATTACGCCGGCTTCGTCCACGTAGCATGCCTCGATGATAGCAAAGTCGGGGCGTTTGAGAAAGCCGTAACGCAGGTCCTGCGCCAGTTCGCTCAGGTGCATGTCGAAATAGTGCGCCCCCTGTGCGTTCAACTCGGCACGCAGGTCTTTGTTGCCCTGGTAGGGGGTACGGAAATCGATAGCGTGTGCGCGTGCTAATGCACCGTCGCAACTGTCCCCCGTGGACGCACCGGTGTACACACCTATCTTGTAGGGCTTGCCCTCGGCGTGCAGTGCCTCGGCGCGGTGCGCAATAGCGGTAGGAACATCTTTCGGTGCGCCGGCGGGAGTAAATCCACCCATACCCACTGCCGCACCGTCAGGAACAAGAAGAGCAGCCTCTTCGGCTGACATAAATGGAAGTGCCATGATATTGTTTAGTTTATTGTGTTTGCCACACGGTTGGTTTCGTCTTTGCAGGCTGACCGCCTTTTTACCGAAAACGCTTGCAAAGATACTATTTCTTTTTGGACTGTGCAAATCGGAACAAAAAAGAGACTGCCCCGCAACAGGACAGTCTCTTTGGGGGTGCTTGGCGGCAGACGATTACTCTGCTTTGCCGTCGGAGCCGAGCACGTTGATGATCTTGTGCTTGTAGAGTTGCTCCATCAGGTCGCGTGCAGGACCGCAGTACTTGCGCGGGTCGAACTCGGACGGTTTCTCCCAGAACACCTTGCGCACAGCAGCGGTGAAAGCCAGACGGCTGTCGGAGTCGATGTTGATCTTGCAGACTGCACTCTTGGCAGCCTTGCGCAACTGGTCCTCGGGAATACCTACGGCAGCCTCTAATTTGCCTCCGTATTTGTTGATCATATCCACATACTCCTGCGGTACGCTGGACGAACCGTGAAGCACAATCGGGAAGCCCGGCAGTTTCTCCATAATAGCATCCAGTACATCGAAGGCCAGCGGGGGAGGAATAAGACGACCCGTCTTCGGGTCTACGGTGCACTGCTCGGGTTTGAACTTGTAGGCACCGTGACTCGTACCGATAGAGATAGCCAGCGAGTCGCAGCCCGTGCGGGTCGAGAAATCGATCACCTCTTCGGGTTTGGTGTAGTGGCTCTCCTCAGAGGAAACCTCATCTTCCACACCTGCCAGCACACCGAGTTCGGCCTCTACAGGCACATCGAACTGATGTGCATAGTCCACCACCTTGCGGGTCAGGGCGATATTCTCCTCGTAGGGGAGAGCACTACCGTCGATCATCACGCTCGAGAAACCGAAATCCACGCAACTCTTGCACAGTTCGAAACTGTCTCCGTGGTCAAGGTGAAGCACAATCTGCGGGTGCTCCCAGCCCAGTTCCTTGGCATACTCCACTGCACCCTGTGCCATATAGCGGAGCAGCGTCTGGTTAGCATATTGGCGTGCGCCTTTGGATACCTGCAGGATAACCGGACTCTTGGTCTCGGCAGAAGCCTTGATGATAGCCTGGAGTTGCTCCATGTTGTTGAAGTTGAAGGCAGGAATAGCATATCCGCCTTTGATGGCCTTGGCGAACATATCACGGGTGTTCACCAGACCCAGTTCTTTGAAACTTACCATAATGTTAAATGTTTGGTTATATGTTGTTTTGTATCATTTGTTTGGTTTGTCGGTACCAACCGACTTGCTTGCCTGTACGAAATAGACTATCAGCAATAAGTATGCCACAAGTCCCACTATGGCGGCACCGTTAGAGGCTGCCCAGCCGGTCAGGTAGCACTCTGCGCCGCAGAACTTGATTACCGCCGATACCACACCCATCAGCGCACCGCCCGCAATGAAACCGCTGGCGATAAGCGTACCCTTGTCCTGACGCTTCTGCGCCAGTGTATCCGCCTCTGCACCGTCTTTCGCACGCTTGCGGCCTACAAACCACGAGATAGCACCGCCCACCAGAAGCGGGGTGTTGAGGCTCAGCGGAATAAACATACCCAGAGCGAAAGCCAAAACAGGCACACCCATAAAATTGAGCACCAACGCCAGCACCGCACCCGCTATATAGAGCATCCACGGTGCACCCTGACCCGACATCAGCGGCTCTATCACAGCCGCCATAGCATTCGCCTGAGGAGCCACCAACGCATTGTCGCCCGTGAAACCGTAGGTCTTGTTCAGGATAATCATCACGCCGCCCACGGTAGCCGCCGAAACGAGAGTACCGAGGAACTTCCACGTCTCTTGCTTCTTCGGCGTGGTGCCGATCCAGTAACCGATCTTCAGGTCGGTGATGAACCCGCCTGCCATCGACAGCGCCGTGCAGACCACACCGCCTATCACCATCGCACCTACCATACCGCTCGACCCCTTCATACCCACTGCCACAAAAATCACCGAGGCAATGATAAGCGTCATCAGCGTCATACCGCTCACCGGGTTGCTACCCACGATAGCAATCGCGTTGGCCGCCACGGTGGTAAACAGGAAAGCAATCACCGCCACTACCACAAATGCCACTATCGCCTGCCAAAAATTATGCAGCACGCCCAGCCAGAAGAACACCAATGTAATCAGGAGTGCCGCCACGGTTGCCAGCACGATGAATTTCATACTCAGGTCTTTCTCCGTACGCAAAGACGCCTGCGCCACGGCTTTGCCCTTGCCGCCCAACTCCTTGCCCGCCAGACCGACAGCCGACTTGATCACGCCCCAACTCTTGACGATACCGATCATACCCGCCATGGCAATCGCGCCGATACCGATATTACGCCCGTAGTCGGTAAAGAGCATCTGCGGGTCAGCACTCTCCATACCCGGCACGCTACCCAGCAGCGGCAGAAGCACCCACCATACGAAGAACGAACCCGCACAGATCACCGCCGCATACTTCAGTCCGATGATATA
>DGIN01000016.1:47279-51847 GCA_002387325.1 Bacteroidales bacterium UBA4621
GTCCACAGACCGAAAGTGGACACCACAAAGTCGTACAATCCGCCTATACCCGCTGCCCAAACTAACGGTTTGACCTGACTGCCGCCCTCCTCGCCCGACACTAATACCTGCGTCGTGGCAGTCGCCTCGGGGAACGGATACTCGCCGTGCTTCTCCTGTACAAAGTACTTGCGGAAGGGTATCAGAAACAGTATCCCCAAGCAGCCCCCCAGCAGCGACGAGAGGAAGATCTGCATAAAATTAACCGTTATATCAGGGTATTTCGCCTGCAAGATATAGAGCGCAGGCAACGTAAAGATAGCACCCGCCACTATCACACCGCTCGACGCACCTATCGACTGGATAATCACATTCTCACCCAGCGCGTTCTTGCGGCGCAACGCCGACGACAAACCCACCGCCAGGATGGCAATAGGGATAGCCGCTTCGAACACCTGACCCACTTTCAAACCCAAATAGGCGGCGGCAGCGGAGAATACAACCGCCATCACCACACCCATACACACGCTGTAAACCGTTACCTCGGGGTACTGGTTCTCCGGTTTGAGCACCGGCTCGTATTTCTCGCCCGGCTTCAAAGGGCGACCTGCATTTTCGGGAAGAGACATAATAATACGTAATAAATGAGCAATTATGAATTAAATGTTTCGACTATCCGATACTTGCAATTCATAATTCCTAATAAAAAAATAGTGCTGCAAAGATACGGCTTTTTGGCGGAAAACACAAATATACTCTGCGTTTTGCATTGTCCGTTTTGCAGAATGGGATGAATTTACATTTGTGTATCCCGACAAAAAGCATTACCTTTGCCAACACGATACAAACTATTTGACCTATTTGTCCAATTTGACCTATTTGACCTATTTGTCCTATTAGTCCAATTAGTCCAATTAGACCTATTTGACCTATTTGTCCTATTTGACCTATTAGCCCCGTTTGCCCTATACCATGCCTTGCGCATTGCACATAGTCGATTGGGTGGAGGTGCCGTATTTCCCCTGCGGAGTAAGAGCAGGGCTGCCTGACCGAGCAGACGACACCTGCCAGACCATAACCATCCCACGCGAATTCGCCCGCGAGGCGGCTTTCGTCGTACCGGTAAGGGGGGAGTCTATGCGCGACTTCGACTTCCACGAGGGCGACGAACTGATTGTCTCACCACGCTCCTATGCCGACAACGGAGACTTCGTCATCGCCTACATCAACGGAGACACCACCGTCAAAGTCTATTACGAGGACGCTGACGGAGAAAAATGGCTCCTGCCCGGCAACCCCGACTTCCAACCCATACACCTCAACCCCGAAGACGACAACCGCATACTGGGAGTGGTTACGCGTGTTACGCACAGACAACCGCGCATCACACTCAGACAATGCGCCGACATACTACGCTCATACCGGCAACCACGGGAAACACGCACCGACTTCTGCACCTATATCGCACCGGGCAGCACACGACCGCGAGAAGAAGTAGAAGCCGACATAGCACGCACCGCTGCACTCACTGCTTCCGTCTTCGCCAACTGCCTCACACGACTCGAAAAACAAGGAGACATTGACTTCGGCAACGACACGGTAAAGACCATCTTCAACTATCTCAAAGAACGATACCGCATAGGCTACTCCTACGCCAACTTCTCGGCGGTGTTCAGCCGACCGCAAAAATAGATTTGACTATCGTTTGACTATCGTTTGACTGTCATTTGATTGACGCTCTCCGCGCTTGCAGGGAGCGGCACTTTTACGTACCTTTGCACCAAGAAATTTAGAAAATCTATAACAACTATTATAAATATTATGGCAAAGGAAAAAACAAAAAAGAAAAAGCAGACGGAGAAAACGAACCGACAGCAAATCGCCACCGACTGGATTCAAGACAACTACCTCCAATGGAACCGCCTCAGGGTGGACACCGTAAGGCAACGGGTGCAGATTGACGGGGACGCGCTCTGGCGAGACCTACTCGACCGAGACATCAACGACATGGTCTGCCAATGCTGCGCCGAAACAGGCACCGCAATCACATCACGAGAAGTACTCACCGTCCTCCACTCATCCATGCTACCGCAGGTAAACCCACTGCGCGAGTACGTAGAGCAACAAAACGACTATGATGCGCAAAAAGAACCCAACTGGATAGGAGAGATGGCTAACCAAGTAACACTCACAGACCCCAACAAACACGACCTCTGGCGACGCTGTTTCAGCAAATGGTTCATCGCCATGGTCGCCTCGTGGATGCGCAACGACGCCGTCAACCAGCAGGTACTCGTACTCATCGGAAAACAGGGCATCTACAAAACCACATGGCTCGAACACCTTATCCCACCATCGCTCAGAGGCTACACCTGCAAGATGTCAAACACACAATGGACTAAAGACGACCGCCTGCGACTGGCAGAGTTCGGACTCATCAACCTCGACGAAATAGACGCCATGAACAGCCGCGAAGTCAACAGCCTCAAATCGCTTATCACCGCCGTGGACATCAACGAAAGAGTAGCCTACGGATACAACAAGGAACGACGACTACGACTCGCCTCCTTCTGCGCAAGCGGCAACAAACGAGAGTTCCTATCCGACATCACAGGCAACCGACGATGGCTCCCTTTTGAGGTGGCGTCAATACAGAGCCCCTTCACACACACGGGATTCCCATACGGGCGTATGTATGCGCAGGCAAAATACCTCATAGAGATGGGATACCCATACTGGTTCGAGCAAAACGAGATAGCGCAGATGGCACAGCACCAGGACGAGTTCCGAGCACAAGACAACGAGGAACAACTCCTACCTGTACTCTTCGACATTCCCGCCGAAAACGCCACAGGAGAACAAGTGAAATTCCTCACCACTGCGGAAATAAGCCAAAAACTGGTGGATTACGGAGCAATAAAACGACCTATGCCGCTCAACCGGTTGGGAATGCTTTTATCTGCTCACGGGTTCAAAAAAGTGGTTATCGGTACAAAACGACTGCGAGGATGGATTGTCTATCAGCGTGTTAGCGACGAGATAAAAACCGAGCAACATTTCAATGTACGTGCAGCAAACGAGCAGATGAGCAGTTGAACGGCTGATTCCTGTAATATATACACCCGCACGCACGCGAAAGGGTATATATAAACAATCAACTGCTCAACCGCTCATCCGCTCAACCTTGCAGAGCACATCCGTAAATTACCATCAAATTCTGGCAGGGGAATGGAAACAAAGCATCCCGCATCGGTAACAATTCCCCGTTAAGCACTACTAATAACACATTAAAAAACCATTAAAGACCCATCAAACGCCAATCGTTATACGATCGTTATACCTTGGTTATACCATAGACCATTTTTAGTCCTTGTGAAAATATGAAAAAAGATAAATTCCTCCTCACGCAACGCAACCGACGCATCTGCGACATGTATTACGACCTGCTCCGACGCGGCAAACCATTTATGCAAGCCTATGCCACCACTGCCGAAACATTCTGGCTCTCCGAATCCCATGTCCGCCGTATCATTGCGCACTATGCGCAACAAAAGGTCTGAAAATGTTGTACCTTTGCATCGTCTTCCGGAAGATAAGGGACTGTAAAGGCAATAAAAACCTTAAACACAGACCCGAAATACATGTTAATTCTTAATTCTTAATTGCTTATTGAATCATGGCAAAGTACACACCCATGGATTTATTGAAATCACTCCACGGCAAAGTGTGCGGACATTCCGATGTCTATTTCGCCCAACGGGGCTCCACCCTCTATACCGGCAAAATTTGCGCCCCGCGCACCACACCGCCCAATGAGAACGAACTCGCCGTACGTTCCAAGTTCACCAACGCCCGCAAAGCCGTACTCGCCCTATCTTCGCAGGAACAGGCAGCCTACGCCGCAGCCTACAAAAAGAACCCTGCCGGCTATAAGACACTCTACGGCTACACCTTCGCACAAGAGTACCGAAAAATAGCCTGATTTACTAATTTACTAATTGTTTTATCACTATGGCAAAAGTAGATTACGCCTATCCCGTAGAGGCATTGCACGGGAAAGTAAAGAAAACGCACACCGTAGGATTTGCACTGCGCAAAGAAACCGGGTGCAAGTTCACACAAACGTTCAGCGAGCGCATATCGTCTCCTACCGAGGCGCAGACCGAGGCACAGCAGAAGTTCACCGCCGCCGTGAAAGCGACACGTGTCCGCCTGGCTGACGCAACCAAGCAAGCAGCCGATGTGGCAGCGTTCAAAAAACAGAGCAAATACAAAACGCTCTATGGCTACGTGTTCAGCCTCGTCTATGCCGCCTAACGGGCAGTTGTTCCTCGCCGTGTCTCTGTGTACCTTCGGGTGCGCCCTGCTCACGGCGGGGATTTGTATCCCACCGGCAGGCGTGATAGACAGCAGCGTGCTGGTCGCCTTCGGCGAGATACTGACGTTTGCGGGCAGCCTCATCGGCATCGACTACCACTACCGCTACAAACAAGACCCTCAGAAACCTCCCCTAACCCCTCCTTCAGAGGAAAGGAACGCAGAGTGAACCTATTTGACCAATTAGACTAATTAGACCAATTTGACCAATT
>DGIN01000016.1:51991-52472 GCA_002387325.1 Bacteroidales bacterium UBA4621
GGCGAACTGTACCTGAACGGGGTACCATGGATAGAGGTACTGGAACGCCGCGGAGTGGAGATACCCGCACTGTGGTACACGGTGAGCGTGACGATGTCGCCGAAGTTCAAGCGCCTGCTTCCGATAGTGAACCGGGTGCCGGATCGGTCGGGGATACGGTTTCACGCAGGTACACGCCCCCAACACTCGGCGGGATGTATCCTCGTGCCGGACCGCAAAACAGAAAACCGACTGACAGAAACCTTGTTGCAAACACAGAAAAAGCATGAAACGATTTATCTGGAGATTATTGCCACAAAGGCACCCGCTCCTCTGTATGACGTGCCTTGTCCTGCTCACGAACGGATGCGATACCTTGAATCGGAGCGCATACGTGCGGAGTACTACCGGTGTCACCCGGACGAACAGCCAAAGGTCGGATAGCACGTACCTGTATGTGCGGGACAGCGTGGTGGTGTATACACAATGCACAATGGGCAAT
>DGIN01000016.1:52544-78540 GCA_002387325.1 Bacteroidales bacterium UBA4621
TGCACAATGGGCAATACACAATGTCCCGCATCGTCAAGAAAAAGTGTGGAAACGACGCGTCCCGCCCCTCCACAAGTGTCGTCGCCATATATCGAGCGGTGGCATACCGAGCAGCGCGAGCGGGTGGTTACAAACACCGACACGATTTATCACGACCGTGAGCTGGAGATACAGTTACCGCCCGAGCGGTATGTGCCACGGGCGGTAAAGGTATTGGCTTGGACTGGAGGTGCGGCGATTCTCCTTGTCTGTCTGTGGGGGATGAGGAGAATTTGTAAATGTGTAAATGTGTAAATTTGTAAATGGTAGGTGTTGTTTCATTTACAAATTTACAAATTTACAAATTGTACATCGTACGCCTACTCTTCGTCTATTTCGGGGTCAACGAGGATGCGTCCGCAGAATTCGCAGACAATGATTTTTTTACGCTGACGGATGTCGAGTTGCCGTTGTGCGGGTATTTTGCTGTGGCATCCTCCGCAACTGTCTCTTTCTACTTTGACCACCGCGAGTCCGTTGTGTGCGTTTTTGCGGATGCGTTTGAAAGCGGCGAGGAGCCGGTCGTCGATGCTTTTCTCTATTTCAGTGGAGCGAATGATGAGCGCTTCGGTCTCGGCTTTGGTCTCCGCGAGGATGGAGTCGAGTTCGCTCTTTTTCTGGTTGAGGTCGACGGTTTTTTCCTCAATGTCGGTAACGGTTTTCGCCTTTTCGGCTTTGTGTGCCTGCAGCTCTTCGGTGTAGTTGTGTATTTTTTTCTGGCAGAGTTCGATGTCGAGTTGCTGGTATTCGATTTCCTTGTTGAGATTGTCGAATTCGCGGTTGTTTCTGACGGTGTTCTGCTGCTCTTTGTACCGTGCGATGGAGGCGTTGGCGTTCTCGGCGCGTACGCGGTAGTCGGAGATTTGTGTTTCGCAGTCTTTGATGCTGTCCTCGATGTTGTGGAGGCGTGTTTTGAGTCCTTCAATCTCGTCTCCCATATCCTTTACCTCCTGTGGCAGTTCGCCGGCGAGGGTGCGCAGTTCGTCGATACGTGTGTCAACCTGCTGCAGTTCGTAGAGGGCTTTGAGTTTCTGCTCTACGGTGAGTTCCTGTTCTTGTTTAGTAGCCATAATTGTATATGATTTTTTATAATTTGCTTTTTTTTGACGATGCGGAGAGTCGTTTGGGGCGGGTACTCTTCCTTTCTTTTGACAACGCGGGACGCATCGTCTCCACACTTTTCTGCTCTTTAATCTCAAAGAACGTGCACAGGTGTGCGGTCGGCTTCGGAGATATAGGTTTTGACCTTGCCTTGCAGCTGTTCTTGGAAGATATTGCGGGTGAAGTGTTCGCTCGTCCAGTGGTCGATGTCGATGAGTCCGATGCGGTTGGCGGCGGCTTGCATCTCGTGGTATTTGCAGTCGGCGGTAAGATAGACGTCCGCGCCTTGTCGGATGGCTTCTTCGGAGAACTCGGCTCCCGCCCCTCCGCAGAGTGCGATGCGTTGTACGGGGTCGTTTGGGGGTGCCGTATAGCGGACGTATTCAGCCCCGAAGCGGTCTCTGACCCGATGGAGAAAATCGTTGTAGGGGATGGGGGCGGGGAGCGTACCGATGACGCCGAGTCCGTACTCCGCACCGGGGTGGGCAGCCACGAGGATGCGATAGTGCTGCACGCCGAGTAGGTCTGCCATACGTCCGCTGACACCGTGCAGGGCAGCGTCCATAGCGGTATGGCTCGAATAGATAGCTATACCGTGTCGGATAGCCAGCGCGACGCACCGTTCCTGAGGTGTAAGTCCGCAGATATGTTTCAGCCCGTGGAAGAGGAGCGGGTGGTGGCTGATGATGAGGTTGCAGCCCTTGTCAACGGCTTCGCGGACGACAGACTCGGTAATGTCCGTCGTCAGGAGAGCGGCGGAGATGTCCGTCGCCGTGTTACCCACCTGCATACCCGAGTTGTCCCAACTTTCCTGATAACTCAAGGGAGCCGCAGATTCTATGATATCGATGATGTCCTCTAGAATCAACCTTTGCGTGCGCCTACGCCTGTTTTGGCGGAGGTGGCTGCGGATTTCTGTGTTTTGACCTGTGCTTTCTTGGCAGCAGGTTTCTTTTCCTCGGCTTTCGGGGTCTCTACAGGTGCTGTTCCTTCCCCTGTTGTTTCCTCCTCAATGGTGAAATCGGTAATGCCGGCATTGACGAGGATGTTGTACCACTGGATGAGTTTGCGTATGTCGGAGGGATAGACGCGGTCTCTGTCCCAGTCCGGCAGCACCGAGTCGAACCATGTGCGTAGTGCGTCGTTGTCGGCTTTCTTGGGGTCGATGGAAACGGGCTGGAGGTTCTCTTTCGCTCCCACGGCGGTGAGTACGGTGCCGAGGGGTACATCGTCGCCGGTAGTGAACATAGAAACTTCGCTGAGAGCGACGATTTTGTCGCGTGCGTAGGTAGGCATACGTTTGCCGTCGAGAAGCGACTCGACGATGAGCATATTATTGCCTCGGCTGACCAACTTGTACAGCCCGGGTTTGCCGGTGATGGAGAGGATATTTTTGAGCATAGCTGTTTTTATAGTTAAAAGTTGAAAGTTGAGAGAAGTTTTAGAGTTGAGAGTTGAGAGCTGATGGGTTTTATGGGGTTATGGTTGAAATTTTGGCAAAAGTACTGCTTTTTTTGGAAATGTGCAAATTTTGTAGTAATTTTGCGGTCTAATTTCTAATTATGGGCTTATTAATAGTATTCTTGCTGTCTGCAATGACAGTGTCATTTCTCTGTTCTCTGCTGGAATCCACGTTGTTGACCACCACGCTGAGTTATATCACGATGCGCGAAGAGGAAGGGTACAAACCGGCTGCTCTGATGCGCCGTTACAAGACGGAGACGGAGCGTCCGCTTGCCGCCATACTGTCGCTCAATACGATAGCGAACACGATAGGTGCCGCGGGTGTGGGGCAGCAAGCGAACATCATCTTCGGTTCGCAATGGTTCGGTCTGGTGAGTGCGATAACCACGGTATTGATACTGGTATTTTCGGAGATTATCCCGAAGACGATCGGTACGACCTATTGGAAGTCGCTGATGGGTTTTGCCGCCCGGACAATACAGATATTGGTGGTGGTGATGTACCCTTGTGTGCTGTTTATCAAGTGGATAACGCGTATTTTTAAACACGATGGCGATGAGGCGACGGTGTCCCGCGAGGAGGTGCTGGCGATGGTGAACGTGGGCGAGGAAGAGGGGGTGATAGAGAAAGACGAGAACAAGATCATCAGCAACGTGATGCGGTTGGACAGCATCAAGGCGTCGGATGTGATGACACCCCGTGTGGTGGCGAAGACGGCTCCGGAGTCGATGACGCTGCGCGAGTACTACGAGTCGGACGAGTACGACCATTTCTCGCGTATTCCGGTTTACAACGAGGATGCACCGGAGTTTATCACGGGTTACGTGCTTCGCGACGATGCGTTGGAGGATTTGGCGGAAGACCATTTCTCGGTAACGCTGGGTTCGATCAAGCGTTCTCTGCCGTCGTTTGAGGAGAGCTGTTCTCTGGCCGAGATATTCGATGCGATGCTCAAGCAGAAATCGCAAATAGCATTAGTGATAGACGAATACGGCTGTTTCCAGGGTATATTGACTTTGGAGGACATCATAGAGACGATTTTCGGTTTGGAGATAATAGACGAGAGCGATGCGGTGATAGATATGCAACAGTATGCGCGTGAGCGTTGGCAGCAGCGTCAGAAGAAGTACAAGCGTGTGGAGATAAAGCCTTTGCCCGCAGCGGGTGCAGCGGCGGACTCCATGGAGCAGAAAGAGGATGAGACTAAAGAGTGATGTAAACATAAAGAACCGCCGTGCGGGTTTCGACTACGAGATACTGGACCGCTACGTGGCGGGGATCGAGTTGTTCGGCACGGAGATCAAGTCGATCCGTGAGAGCCGTGCCTCGCTGGCGGATACGTTCTGCCAGTTCGCCGGCGGCGAACTATGGGTGAAGCAGATGCACATAGCGGAGTACCGGTTCGGAAGTTATGCGAACCATGAGGCGAAGCGCGATAGGAAATTGCTGCTGCAGAAGAAAGAGTTGCGCAAGTTGGAGCGATTGACACGGGACACGGGCAAGACGATCATTCCGATCAGGCTGTTTATCAACGAGCGTGGGCTGGCAAAGATGGAGATAGCACTCTGCCAAGGCAAGCACACCTACGACAAACGTCAGTCGCTGCGCGAGCAGGACGACAAGCGTGAGTTGCAGCGTGCGATGCGGAACGCGGGGCGATAGTTCTCCGTTAATTGCCGTTTATCAGCCGTTAATTATTTCTCCATTAAGGGTCATTAAAAAGGCTCTGTTGGGTGGTGTCAGTTTATTTTTTTCCATAATGCACCGATTGTTTCGTTCCGTTTGGAGACAGAGAGTCCTGTGGGGATATGTATTGCTCCTGTTATGTATGGCGGGTTTGTATGTGCTTGCTTTGCCTGCACAGAAGCGGGGGCGCACCACCATAGCAGAGGCGGAGAGGCTAATGCAAAGGGACAGTATCTATTCCGATTCGTTGGCGTTGGTGCGTGCCGTGGAGGCGTATGATATGCCGTTAGGCAAGTTGTCGGGGCATAACACATTAGCGCGAGCCTATTTCTTTCTGGGGAATTACTATTGTTTTTACACTCCGCAATACGAGCGGGCGGCTTGGTGCTACACACAAGCCGACTACTACCTGACCGACAGTCCGGCTCTTCGCAGACGGCTCAACATGCAGATGTCGGGGCTTAGCACACAATGCGGTGCGGATTCGATGGCAGTTGTCTATGCAGAGCGGGCATATACGTTTGGCGGAGGAGACGATACCTGCCGGGGGGTGCTGCCTGCTTATCAAGCCGATGAGGTGGAACGGGCTATGGCGGTACGGGTATTGGAAGAGTACCTCCCGAGGGGGAAGGTGTTTGTGCCGTGGCAGTTCGGTGTCGGGCTGTTTGCCACGGTGATTGTGATTCTGTCGGTATGTTTCATTTCTTTCTACAATACCTCTTCGACACGTTTGCAGACGCAAGAGCAGCAGATAGAAGCGATTGCTCACTCGGCGGACAGGGTACGGGAGACGGAACTGAGGCACAATATAGAAGAATTGGTGGCGCTTTACCCGATGCCAGACAAGGCGTGGAGCGATTTCGGGGTACTGAAACAGGTGTGCAACAGGCCGCTGCTGTTTGTGATAGACCGGTTGGAGGAGTTGCCGCTGTCAGAAAAAGAGATTACGTTCTGCGTGTTTTGTCTGCTGTATCCTGAGATGCCTCTGCCGCAAGTGGCGGACCGGCTTTGTTATGCCAAATCGGCGATACGGAGTTACAAACTGCGGATAGCGCGGAAGTTGGATACCTCGTCCGCGGGGCTATACGATACACTGGTGCGGATATCCGTTTCGATACCGGATAAATGTTGATATTGCCGTTAATTGGTCGTTCATTTTTGTTCTTACAGAGTATTTTGCATACGGTGTATTTTATATAGTACTGATTATCAATGTAGTAAAAATAGCATTTGCATACGGTATGTACTTGTCGGATTGGTGGAATGGCAGTACCTTTGCAGTCGAATTCACAACCGAACAGGTACCTTGTTTCAATTACAAACAATTACAAACAGTTAAGACGTATGAAACAGTTATTTTTATGTATGCAGGTATGCATAGTGTCGCTAACGGTGCTTTTGGCATCCTGTTCTTCGGAGTTGGAAACTCCTATGGCTAACCATTCCGATGGACAGGACATTACTATCGGTTCAGAAGTCGATTACGGATTGGAGGATGAATGGGAGGCGTATTTTGCTTCGCTTGATTCCTTGGATGCCGAGTTTGGGATTTACAATCCGGGGATAGCCGTAATGAATAATGATACTGCAAAAGACAGAAACTCCAAGTTACATGCCGTAGTTTTTGCGGATGCAATGGGGGCTATTGAAGGCTGGGTTGAGAGTAAGTCATGGCAAGGTGCCGTGTTTTCCGGAGTGATGGCATCTCTGGAGCAGATTGCCAGTCTGCAAGTGGCATTAAATGTCTCCACAGTCAGAACACCCATAGGGCAACCTATCGTTGGTAGTGATTGGCAACTTAGGGCAGATAGTATTGCCCAAGTTCAGTTTGACAGCATTATCGCATTAAAAGAGGCAACAAGTGTCGGGCTTGTACACAATAAGATTATCCGTACTATGGCACAAGAAAAATTTCCACTTTTAAGAAGCACACATACGGAAATAGCCAATGAGGTTTTAAGACAATACTGTTTAATTACCAAAGATTCTATTACTGACGAATTGCTGAATATAGCCTCAAAAGAGAAATACTATGATATAGATGCGTATCTCAGGCTTTCTCCGAGAATCCGATTAGCCAATAAGCGATATATGGATTCGGCGAAACAATTAAGCGGCACAAAATTATATGATTTTACCAATAGTTATATTCGAAACACCAGACAAACAATCTCATTAAGGGCTGTTGCAGATCCGATTAACACATTTGCCGATGTAGCGTATAGCAGCAAAATTATGTGGAATATAAAAGATGAATAGTTATGAATGTATATTCTGAAAAATACAAACGCGATCCATTGATGTATGTCCGTAGTATAATGTTATGGAGTACGTTTGCTTTTACACTGACCCCGCTAAGAAACGAACACTTTTTGCCTTACTATTTAGGGATAGTTACTGCCATTATACTTACTTCAATCGTTGTTATCATTTTGAAATGCAAGCACGGTGCAGGAAAAGACGCTTTTACGTGGGTAGGCGGTCTATTGCCCATTGTATTTGGCACAACAGTGATGATATGTTGGTTTATGGGCAACAGAGTACAAACCAATTGGTGGGGATTAAAGTTACTAATGGTACTATTGTTTATACCTCTGTCTATTGTACTGCGGAAGTGCGATAATGAGAGCGTACGCGACTCTGCAAATACGTGTATAACATATATAGTGATGTGTATGTCGTTTACACAAGTTTGATTGGCATCAAGTAACACAATAATATCACGAGGCTGTCCGGCGGGAGTCGGGCAGCCTTTGTTGTTATATAGCGGGGTAACAGTGCCAGGGGGAGGTTTCCGTTTACCAAGCGAGTGTGGTGGTGAGGGGGTAGTGGTCGGAATGGCGTACACGCTCAACGTTGGAGCGTACGGGGTGTAGGGAGCGGGAACAGAGGGTATAGTCGATACGGAGTCCGATGTGGCGGTAGATATAGGTAAAGCCGAGTTTGCCCCAACTGCAGCATAGGAAAGCATCGCGCATAGTGCCACGTATTTTCCAATAGGTATAGGAGAGGGGTATGTCGTTGAAGTCTCCTACGACGATGACGGGATAGGGCGAGGCGTCTATCTCGGCGCGGACGCATCGTGCCTGTTGCCGTCGTGCATTGTGTGCGGTTTCCCACTTGGCGGAGAGGCGGTGTGCGGTTTCTTTGAGGGCGTTGGTATGACCGTTGTTTTCCGCAAAATCGTGGTTGTCGAAGCGGTTGGATTCGAGGTGGTTGGTGACAAGGCGGAGCGTGTCGGTGCCAACGAGGATGTCGCAGCGGGAGGATATATTGGCGCGGGAGGGGTATCGGATAGTCTGTTTGTTGACGAGGGGGTACTTGGAGAAGACGACGTTGCCGAACTGCCGGCGGGTGTTATAGACCGCAAAATCGATGTAGGAATAGGGGTATTTGTCGCGCATAACTGTTTTGAGTTCGGCGAGGGTAAGGTAGCGGTTGTCCTTGTAAACCTCGACCTCCTGGAGGCAGATGACATCGGCGTCCTGACGGAGGAGATATTGTATGACCCGGTTGTGCGGTGCTTTTTGGAAATTGCCCATACGGTGGGTGTTGTAGGTGAGGATTTGCAAGCGGTGGTTGTAGTCCGCTTGGTCTGCACCGGAGCCGTGTGAGACGAGGGACAGGAGAAGGAGGGTTATGCATACGAGGAGTATGCATAGCAGCAGCCATTTCCATTTACCTTTTTGTTTCATATTGATGGGGTTCCTATGCACCTGCTACGCGGCGCAAGAGAAATTAAAAAAATAAAAAGAAAAGAAGTATCATTGTCGGTCTATCCTAAGCCTATCCTATGCGCATCCTATAACGAATCACCTACTCTTGTTACAACGATGTATGTTTATTTCTTTTAACTCTTTGACTGTTATTTTTTGGGTTCGAGGGTAATGAGCGGGATGAGCATTTCTTCGATAGAGATGCCTCCGTGCTGGAAGGTGTTGCGGTAGTGTTGGGCATAGTAGTTGAAGTTGTTTGGGTAGCCGAAGAAATCGTTTCCGGTACAGAACATATAACTGCTGCTTACGTTGGGGCAGGGCAGTCCGACTCGCTTTGGTTGGTCGATGACAAAGACGTTTTTGCTGTCGCAACTGAGTGCTTTTCCGACCTTGTAGCGGAGGTTGGTATTGGTATTTTTGTCGCCGATGATCCGGACTGGGTTTTTGACGCGGACAGTGCCGTGGTCTGTGGTGATGACGATCTTGTATCCGAGTTCGGCGATACGCCGGAGCAGTTCGTAGGTGGGTGAATGTCGGAACCAACTGAGGGTCAGGCTTCGGTAGGCGGCCTCGTCGTTGGCGAGTTCGCGCATCATCCGGCTCTCTGTTCGGGAATGGGAGAGCATATCGATGAAATTGAGTACGACGATGTTGAGCGGGGTACGGAGCGAGCGGAGTTGGGCGATGACGCGCTCGCAGAAATCGCTCTCGTTGATTTTGAAATAGGAGTAGGTGTCGTGTCGGCGGAAGCGGTCGAGTTGTGTTTGTATGAGGTCTTTCTCGTTGATGTTTTTGCTTTCTTCGTCGTCTTCCCCGATCCAGAGGTTTGGGTACATTTCGCTGATTTGCAGCGGCATCAGTCCTGCAAAGATGGCATTGCGGGCGTATTGTGTGGCAGTGGGGAGGATGGAGAGGTATTGTTGCTCGTCGGTGACGGTGAGGAAATCGGCGAGGAGGGGTTGTATGGTTTTCCACTGGTCGTATCGGAAATTGTCGATGACGACGAAGAAGAGTTTGTCTCCGTTGTCGAGCATGGGGAAGAGTACGCGTTTGAAGATGTCGGGGGACATGAGGGGTCGCTCGTGCGGGTTGGCGAACCAGTATTCGTAGTGGCGTTGTACAAACTTGGCGAAGGCTGTTTCCGCCTGTGTGCGCTGCATGTCGAGCAGTTCGCGCATGGAAGAGTCCACATCGCGCAGGTCGATGTCCCATTTGGTGAGGGTTCTTTCGACAGCCATCCACTCCTCCAAGGTCTGTGCGGTATCGATCATATAAGCGATGTCTCCGAATTCCCGGCGGTAGGTTTGGTTGGTATGTTCGCTGAGTATTTCCCTGTTGTGGATATGTTTTTTGAGGCAGAGGAGTATCTGGCTTGGGTTGACGGGTTTGATGAGGTAGTCGGTTATTTTCTCTCCGATAGCCTGTTCCATGATGCGTTCCTCCTCGCTTTTTGTAATCATGACAACGGGGAGTTCGGGGTGCAGGCGTTTGATTTCCTGCAGTGTTTCGAGTCCGGTCAGTCCGGGCATATTCTCGTCGAGGAAGACGATGTCGAGCGGTTCGGAGCGGCATATATCAACAGCGTCCTGCCCGTTGTTGGCGGTGAGGATTTCGTAGTTTCTGCTTCGCAGGTAGATGATATAGGGTTCGAGGAGGTCAATTTCATCGTCCGCCCAAAGTATTCGATTGGTGTTTGCCATATAATTCAGTTTTACAGGTCTCGGTTGCAAAAACCGTACCGAGCGGGGTTCGTTAATGGCTTGTATTCTCCATCAATTGCCCGTTAAAGCATTACAATTCTCCGTCAATTGCCGTTAATCAGCCGTTAATTATTCTCTTTTTTGCTCCATTAAAGACCATTAAAGAGCCATTAAAGTTCTCCGTTAGTAGGGCGAATGAGGCGGATTAGTCCGATTGTGTGAAGAGGGCTTTGTCTTTTTCGAGTTGGTGCCGGCAGAAGTCGAGCAGGTCTTTTGTTTCGGCGGCGAGTGTGCGGTACTCGTCCATACTGATGGCATCTGCCTGCTCCAGTTGTCTGACTATTGTTTCGACGCGTGCCATAGCGGTGTCATAAGACAGGTTTTGTTTATTTTCCTTTTCCATCGCAGATAACTCCTATAGTAAAAAACAGTATTTTCAAGTCCAGTCGAATGGACATATTTTCCATATATGTAATATCATAGTTGAGCCTTTCGATCATTTTGCCGAGCGTATCGGTATAGCCGACGCGTATGGGTCCCCAACTGGTTAGTCCGGGTCGGATCTTGTAGAGGAGGCAGTAGTATGGTGCTTGCTGCGTTATTTGGTCGATAAAATACCGCCTTTCGGGTCTTGGTCCGACAAAGGACATATCGCCACGGAAGATATTCCACATCTGCGGTAGTTCGTCGAGCCGGTATTTTCTCAGGAAATGCCCGATGGGGGTGATACGTGGGTCGTTGTCGCTGCTCAGGAGTGGTGTGGCGGGTTCGGAATTGATGTACATTGTCCGGAACTTGAGGATACGGAAAGGCTTGCCGTGTAGTCCGATACGCTCCTGGCTATAGATGGCGGATCCGCGTGAAGTGGCGGCAACCAAGAGTGCGAGCAGCAGATAGAGTGGTGCGAGCAGCAGCATAGTTCCGCCCGAAGCGATGACATCGAATGCACGTTTGATACAGAGGGCGGAGTCGCTCATCTTGTGGTCGGTGATACGGACAAGGGGTTGTCCCCCGATTTCTCCGATACGCGCCGCGCCTGTAAGCATATCGTAGATACGAGGGACAACCGAGATGGCGATGTCCAAGGGATAGAGTATATTGATAATCTCGTAGAGCGTTCGCTCGGAGTGTCCTTCGGGCAGATTGACAATGACTTCGTCCGTCATTCCCTTGCGGAGCCGTTTTGCCTCTGCTATGCCATGTATGGTACAGACACGGAGCGGGGAACGCCGTGAGCGGGCAGAGAGCGTGATACAGAGACGCGGGATATAAGAGATGACGAACTGAAACAGAATGAGGACTATCAGCGAGACGACATAACGCTGATAGTTCTCGACCGGGTCATCGATGATGATGATAAAAAAGAAGATAAAGCCTATTACCACAGCCGAGACAGCCGTTTTGGCAAACTCGGGCGCAAGGCGGCGACGGAACGGACGGAGATAGTAGCCGGAGAGATAATAGACACAGATACAGACTATGGGATAGGCGATAAGAGGCGGGTAGAAACTGAACGACGGAATAAGCACCGTATCCACGCCGAAGACCTTACCCTCGTACACTAACCAACGGAACCACAGAAAGCAGAGCCACACCACCTCGGAGGAGATGATGTCGGCTATGAGATAGATGAGTTGTTGGCGGCGGTGTGGTGTCATTTGCGGATGATCTGTATCTCGTTGCCGAGACCTAATTTGATGATACTGCTGGGTCGTTTCTCTGTTTGGTCGTTGCGGCGGTAGCGGCAGACATAGTCGGCAGCGTCCAAGACGGCTTGCGATATTTGGCGGAAATTCTTCGCTGCAGGCTCACCGCTGATGTTTGCCGAGGTAGAGACTATAGGGCGGTGGAGTTGCTCGCAGAGGGCTTTGGAAAACGGCTCGCGGGTGATACGGATACCGATACTGCCGTCGTCGGCAATGAGGTTCGGAGCAAGGTTCTTGGCACCGGGATAGATGATGGTCATCGGTCGCGGTTGCTGTCCGTCGGCATCACGGTCGGGAGCGGAACACTCCAGCAGATCCCATGCGGCATCGGGAATATGCTCCACATATCCTTGCAGTTTGCCCGCACCGTCCAGCAGGACAAGCATCGACTTGGTGTCCTCGCGGTGTTTGAGGGCATAGACCTTGCGCACCGCCTCCTCGTTGGTGGCATCACAGCCGATGCCCCAGACGGTGTCGGTAGGATAGACGATGACACCGCCCGCCCGCAGGACACGCACCGCCTCCTGCAGGTCTTCTTTGTCGTAACGCTCTGCCATAGGGTTATCCTTTCGCCAGTTCGGCACGGAGGGCATTGACTATCTCGGTGTATTCGGCATCGGAGAGATAGACCTTACCGGGGTTCATCTGGAACGTACCGCCGTAGTCGGGACCGTCCACGTACTTGGGTGCGAGGTGGAAATGGAGGTGGCTGAGTTTGTCGGAGTAGGCACCGTAGTTGATCTTCTCGGGGTGGAAGAGCGTTTGCATAGCGCGTGTAACCTGCGCCACGTCCGCCATAAAGGCATTGCGCTCATCGTCGAACAACTCGTTCAGGTCGTTGACGTGGTGGTCGTATGCCACGAGGCAGCGGCCGTGGTAGGTCTGCTCTTTGAAGAGGAAAGCACGCGAGACGCGCAGGTGCGCAATCTCAATCATCAGGTCTTTCTGCGTCTGATTGTTTTGGCAATAGAGGCAGTCTTTGGGATCGGAATACATAATATTTAGACTATGAATTATGAACAATGAACAAAGAACAAAAATGCTTATTTATCAATGCCGGCGGCAACGGCTGTGCGTACGGCATCGATAGCCGCAGCGGGGTCGTCTTCGGGGAATTGCGAGAGGTCGATGGGCTTGCCGACGTGCATGTGAATAGGGTGCCACGTAACGGTCTTGGCGTTGCGGTTCATCACCTCGTAGCAGCCGGACAGAGAGATAGGGATAACGGGCAGGGAGAGGTCGAGTGCGATTTGGAACGCTCCGCGTTTGAAACGCCCGAGTTGCCCGTCCTTGGTGCGGGTGCCTTCGGGGAAGATGACCGTGGAGACGCCGTCTTTGAGTTGTTTCTCGATCCCGGCAATGCTCCCGACGGAGGCACGGGCGTTTTGGCGGTTAACAAAGATATGCCCTGCGGCTTTGCAGGCGATGCCCACGAAAGGCACTTTGCGCAACTCGGCTTTCATCAGCCATTTGAAGACAACGGGGAGCCAGCCGTAGATGACAAAGACATCGAACATCGACTGGTGGTTTGAGACAAAAACGTAGGACTGTCCGGGGCGGATATTCTCCAAGCCGTCCACTTTGACGGGGAGGAACATCAGGTAGCAGAAAGAGCGCGACCAGAACGCCTGTTCGGCGTGTACGAAACGGGAGTTGCGCCACGGGCAGAGGAGTATGGTGAACAATGCCGTAAAGACGGTCAGCACCAGCAGGACGGGTATTGCAATGAGGTATTGATAGACGATATAGAGGAAGCGTTTCATATCAGTTGTTGTATTTCATCATAAATCCGCGGTATAGGGCGCAGATACGGCGTATCTCGTCCCATGTTTCTTCGGGCAGTTTGGTACCGACAATCTCGACGACGCGTCCGGCGGCTATGGTACCTATTTCACCGCATCGCCGGATGTCGAAGCCGTCGCTCAAGGCATGGAGGAAACCGCCCGCATAGAGGTCGCCCGCACCGGTGGAATCGGTACAACTGGTGGTGATGGCACCGATATGGTATCGCTGGCTGCCCTGCTGCACATAGGAGCCCCGTTTGCCCACTTTGACGACGGCGATGTCGCACTGTTCGGCAATCTTCGCCACCGATTCTTCGGGGTTGAGGTGGGTATAGGCGAAGGATTCGTCCTCGTTGGCAAAGACGATGTCCACATACTGGCGGATCAGTTCTTTGAGGAAGAGATGGTTCTCATTGACCACGTTGTAACTTGCCAGGTCGAGAGAAACCATACAGCCCGATTCCTTCGCCAGACGAATGGCTTTCTCGATGAGTGCATGGTTCTGGACGAGGTAGCCCTCGATATGGAAGATGTCGTAGCCGAGAAAGGCTTCCTTCTGGATATCATCGGCTTGCATCTCGGACGCGGCACCGAGATAGGTAGCAAAAGTACGCTCGCCGTCCGGGGTGATGAGTACGATACTGCAGCCCGACATCTCTTTGTTGGAGGTGAGCAGAATGGGTTTGACATTGTTTTTGAGCATATCCTCGCGGTAGAAGTCGCCCACTTCGTCGTTGCCTATTTTGCCGATGAAAGCGGCTTTCCCTCCGAGTGCGGCAATGGTATTGATGGCGTTGCTGGCACTTCCTCCTGCGACCATGTGTTTGCGTACGGAGGCGAAACGCATTTGTATCTGTTCCGCCTGTTGCATGGAAATCAGGTTCATGCTTCCTTTTGGGAAGCCTAATTCCCGCAAGTCGTCTTCGGAGACTTGCAGGAGCATATCGGTAAGAGCGTTACCCAAGCCCAGTACTTTTTTCATTGTCGGGTGTCGTTTTTCTGCGTATGTAATGAAAATTTCTGCAAAGGTACACATTTTTTTTGGAAAAAACTTTGGTATATCAAAAAAAAGCAGTAATTTTGCACCCGCTTTCGAGAGAGAACGTGTCTTGAGGGCGTTAAGATATGCTTCCTTAGCTCAGTCGGTTAGAGCATCTGACTGTTAATCAGGGGGTCCTAGGTTCAAGTCCTAGAGGGAGCGCAAGAGTGGTGCAGGAAAGTGCATCACTCTTTTTTTTTATACAAAAAATGCGGTGGTCTTTCACAATTCGTTTTTTTGTTGTAACTTTGCGCAATTTTAGGTGTGATGTGTGATTGTGGAATTTGTTATAGGATGCTTATAGGATAGTTATAGGATAGAGACGATGTGCCATTGTCATTTCTATGGTATCCACAGGGAAAAGATAGTTTGTTGTTATTGTGTAATGGTGCAAGTGCTATCCACCTTATATCCTCCTTATATAGAACGATAGAATAATAGAAATATAGAATAAAAATGGGATTATTTTCTTTTACACAGGAGTTGGCGATTGACTTGGGAACGGCCAATACGCTGATTATGTGCGGTGACAAAGTGGTAGTGAACGAGCCGTCGGTGGTGGCTATCAGTATGGTTGACAACAAGTGTGTGGCAGTGGGCAGGAAAGCTCAGCAGATGATTGGCCGCGGCGGGATGATGGTGAAGACGATACGTCCGTTGAAAGAGGGTGTGATAGCCGATTTTTACGCATGCGAGATGATGATACGCGGGATGATTCGTATGATACCGAAACAGACTCGGCTTTTCACGCCGAGTATCCGTATGGTGGTAGGTATCCCGTCGGGTTGCACGGAGGTGGAGATACGTGCGGTGCGTGACAGTTCGGAGCATGCGGGCGGTCGCGATGTATATATGATTTTCGAGCCTATGGCTGCGGCTATCGGCATCGGTATAGACGTAGAGAGTCCGACGGGCTGTATGATTGTGGATATAGGCGGCGGTACGACGGAGATTGCGGTTATCTCGTTGGGCGGTATTGTGAGCAACCGGAGTATCAAGGTGGCGGGTGATGATTTCAACCAGGACATCATCGAGTATATGAGCCGTATGCACAATCTGAAGATAGACGAGCCGACGGCGGAGCGTATCAAAATACAGGTAGGTTCGGCGTTGCCGGAGTTGGAGGATGCACCTGAGGATTATGTAGTAATCGGTCCGAACAAGGTAACGGCGTTGCCGATGTCGGTGCCGGTTGGTTATCAGGAGATTGCGCACTGTTTGGAGAAGAGTATATCGAAGATAGAGAGTGCCATTCTGCAGGCGTTGGAGGCTACACCGCCGGAGTTGTACGCAGACATAGTGAAGAACGGTATCTATCTGGCGGGGGGCGGTGCTTTGCTTCACGGTTTGGCAAAGCGTTTGACCGACAAGATTACGATACAGTTCCACGTAGCGGACGACCCTCTGCTGGCAGTGGCACGGGGTACAGGTATAGCCCTGAAAAACGTAGATCATTTCGGATTCCTAATCCGCTAAGCGGCGGAACGTACAGGTATGCACAACCTGTTCAAGTTCATATCACGATACAGCAACTTCCTGGTATTCATACTATTGGAAGTTGTTGCTTTTTTGCTGATTGTGCGAAACAGCCAGTATCCTCAGAGCAGTGTGCTGAGCAGTGCCAACCGTATAGTGGCGTGGAGTTACGGTGTGGTAAACGATGTGACGGGTTATTTCGGTTTGCGGAGGCAGAATGCGGAATTGGCGAAAGAAAATGTAGTGCTCCGCAACCGTCTGAACGAGTTGGAGAATATGGCGGAGAACATAGAGATGGATTCTCTGTACCGGTTTGCGCAGTATGATTTGCGTTATATTCCTGCGAAAGTGGTGCAGATAACCATCGGTCAGCAGCACAACTATATGACCATCAACCGCGGGGCACGCGACAGTGTGCATATAGGTATGGGTGTGTGCAATCAAGAGGGCGTGGTAGGCATTGTACGGACAGTAGGTGCAAAATACTCGGTGGTACAGCCGGTTATCAACACGCGTACCAATCTGAGTTGCCGTTTTGCGAAGAACGACTATATCGGTACCTTGGAGTGGGACGGGCGCGATCCCCGTTTTGCGCAGTTGACCGATGTGGCGACCCATATACAGGTGAATCGCGGGGACACGATTGTAACGAGCGGTTTGAGTCCGATTTTTCCATCGGATATCCCCGTCGGGATTGTAGAAGATGCGGAGTTGCCGGAAGGAGAATCATACTATAGGATTACGGTTCGTCTGTCAACGAATTTCCGCCGGTTGAAGTATGTGGAGGTGATAGAAAATGACGATCGGGTGGAAATAGACTCATTGGGATATGGTCTGGATTAAGCAAATAGGGCGTTTTATTGTGCTGCTTCTATTGCAGGTACTGCTCATTAATAATCTGCAGTTTATGGGCGTGTGCCATCCGTATATCTATATATTCAGCCTGTTGGTAATGCCTATCACTCTGCCGCGTTGGGCGGATATGCTGACAGGTGGTGTAGCGGGGCTGCTATTGGATATATTCTGCAACTCGTTGGGAGTGCATACAGCCGCCTGCATACTGCTGATGTACCTCCGTCCGTACCTGATAGGCGGCTACGTGAACGACCTTGAGCGTCTGACGGGGGAAATAGATATGCGCAGCATAGGGGTTGTCAATTTTGTGAAATATACCGTATTGCTGGTATTGGTTCATCATACGGCGGTTTTCTTCCTGACTGCGTGGAGTTTCCGTCATTTTTGGTTCACATTGCTTGAGGTGGCGGTCAGTTCGGTGGTCAGCATCGTACTCATTACCGGCGTGGATATGCTTAGAAACAGATGATAAACGACAAGTACTATAAGCGGCGTTTTGTCATCAGCGGTATAGCCGTGGCGATTGTGTCGGTGTATATTATCCGTCTGTTTGCTCTTCAGATTGTGGACACTTCCACGAATGCACAGGCCGACAGCAATGCCCTTGTGCGTCAGACTGTTTATCCGTCCCGCGGCTTGATATACGACCGCAACGGCGAACTGCTGGTATTCAACCAGCCTATTTACGAAGTGATGCTTATTATGCGCGAGATGCACACGGGTTTCGACACCACCGCTTTCTGCCAAGCCCTGCATATAGACCGGGCGGAGTTTGATGAGCGGATAGCCGACATCAGAGACCGCAGGAAGAACCGGGGTTTTTCCATCTATACGCCACAGGTCTTTATGAGCCAATTGGAGAAAGAAGACATCGCCACGCTGCAGGAGTCGTCCTTTCTGTATCCGGGGATGTCTATCCGCAAACGCACATTGCGGGACTATACCTACAATGCGGGCGCCCATGTGCTGGGCAGTGTGGGCGAGGTGAACCAAAACGATATAGACCGTGATGCGTATTACGACCGTGGGGACTACTCAGGACGCGATGGAATCGAGCAGACTTACGAGTCCGATTTGCGCGGGGAGAAAGGCGTAGAGGTGCTGATGCGCGACTCGCGCGGACGTATTCAGGGCAGTTACCACAACGGCGAGTCAGACCGCCCTGCCAAAGCGGGGAAAGACCTGACGCTGACATTGGATATTCAGTTGCAGATACTGGCGGAGGAACTGCTGCAAAACAAGACAGGCAGTGTGGTGGCGATAGAGCCTGCGACTGGGGAGATATTGGCCTTGGCATCCAGTCCGACCTGGGACCCCAAAGTATTGGTGGGCAAGGAGCGTTCCGCGAACTACAATGCTCTCCTGCAGGACAAGTCCAAGCCGCTGCTGAACCGCGCCACGCAAGCGACCTACCCTCCCGGTTCAACTTTCAAGACCGCACAGGCATTGGTATGTTTGCAGGAAGGTGCCATCACGCCTAACACGCTCTATCCGTGCAACGGTCCGGGTTCTACCCCGATTAAGTGTACGCACCACCATGGCAGTCCGGTCGGGTTGGTAAAAGCGATAGAACAGAGTTGCAACCCGTATTTCTGGTGTGCTTTCCGCGATTTGCTGCAAATGGACGGTTATGGCAAAGAGAACGAAGGTTTCCGCAACCGCTACCGGTTATGGCGCAATGATATGTTGCAGTTCGGGTTTGGTCAGACATTTGCACATACCGATGTGGGCGGACAGTCGAGAGGCAACGTGCCAAGTATCAAGTTTTTTGACCGCTACTACGGCAAGACGGGCTGGAAAGCGATTACGATACGCTCGCTGAGTATCGGGCAAGGGGAGTTGTTGGTTACGCCGCTGCAACTTGCCAACCAAGCCGCAGCGATTGCCAACGAAGGCTATTTTATTACGCCTCATCTGAACCGCAACGATTCGATGAAAGCGGACAAACATATTCTTCCGATAGAGAAAAGACATTTCGAAGCGGTCAAAGAGGGAATGCACCACGTAATGCTATACGGTACGGGACGCTACTACCCGATAGAGGGTGTGGAGACGTGCGGCAAGACCGGTACGGCGCAAAATCCGCATGGCAGAGACCACGCTATTTTTATCGGTTTTGCGCCCGTAGAAAACCCTCGTATTGCCGTAGCAGTAGTGGTGGAGAATGCGGGTTTCGGTGCCACTTGGGCGGCTCCGGTAGCCAGTTTGGTGATGGAGCAGTACCTCACCGGCGAAATAAAACGTACCGACCTGAAAAAACGGATATCTAATGCAGTACTAACAAAATGAGTTCCTCCCGAAGCGGTAACATATTGCGCAATCTGGATTGGGCGACCATCGGTATGTTTTTGGCGTTGGTTGTTTTCGGCTGGCTGAATATCTACGGGGCGAGTTATACCTTTGAGCAAACAAGTATTTTCGATTTCGGCAACCGTGCCGGTAAGCAGTTTATATGGATATTAGGTTCCCTCGTATTGGGCAGTGTGCTGCTGCTGATTGACTATAAGACATACGATATACTGGCCTATATCCTATACGGGGTTATGCTTCTCCTGCTATTAGCAACCCCTTTTCTGGCGCACGACATCAAAGGCTCGCTCTCGTGGCTGACTATCGGCCCTGTAAGCCTTCAACCCGCCGAGTTTGCCAAATGTGTCACAGCATTGGCGATTGCCAAATACATGGGGCGTTACGGGTACCAGATACGCACGTGGCGCGATTTGGCAGTGCCGTTTCTGCTGGTAGGCATACCTGTATTTATCATTATGATACTGCAAAAAGAGACGGGTTCCGCCCTTGTCTTTGCCGCATTTTTGCTTGTTTTCTACCGTCAGGGGATGAGCGGGTACGTACTATGGTGCGGTGTGGCAGCGGTGGCACTGTTTATCATCAGTATCCGTTTCGGCGGAGTGCCGCTGCCTTACGGAACGGGCAATGCAGGTATTGTGGGGTGTATGCTGCTTGTTAGTGCCATTGAGATATTTTTTCTCCGCAAAGAAAACAGATCCAACCTCGAGCCGCTGATATTGGTAGGAGGTGCCACATTGGTCTTTGGTACCGGTGCGATTGTCAATATATGGGTACCTGTCAATTTCAATTGGCTGTCGGTCGGCGTGGCGGGTTTGCTGACCATTTATACTGTTGTAGTGAGCGTCTATTTGCGGCATTACAAACTATTGCTTGTGGCATTGTTCACCATATGCTGTATCGGTTTCACCCACGCTTGCGATTTTGTTTTTACCCGTGTGCTACAACCCCATCAGCGTGTGCGTATCGAGGTGCTGTTCGGTATGAAAGAAGACCCTACCGGAGCGGGGTACAATGTCAATCAGGCACGTATTGCCATCGGCTCCGGCGGACTTATCGGCAAGGGTTACCTAAACGGCACACAAACCAAACTGCAGTTCGTGCCGGAACAGGATACCGACTTCATATTCTGCACAGTAGGTGAAGAATGGGGGTTTGTCGGTTCGGTCGGTGTATTGATACTGTATCTTTGTTTTATCTTGCGGCTGATTTCTATAGCAGAGCGGCAACGCGATACATTCAGCCAAATATACGCCTATGCGGTAGCGTCTATTTTCCTGCTGCACCTGACTATCAATGTGGGTATGGTACTGGGCTTGCTGCCCGTGATAGGTATTCCGCTGCCGTTTTTCAGTTATGGAGGCAGTTCGCTCTGGGGTTTCACCATTCTCCTGTTTATTCTTCTGCGTCTTGATGCCGCCCGAGTCGAAAAACTACGATGAATGCGCCTGTTTCCGGTTCTCTGCTATCGCTGTTCTACCCCCATTGCTGTGCGATGTGCGGCAGTTTGTTAGAGGATGAACACATCACTTTATGTTCCGTATGCCTACAACATCTGCCACGAACGGAACAATGCTCACTCCGAGGCAATATGACGGAGGAACTATTCAGCGATTTCCCCCGCTTTCAACGGGCGGCAGCGTTCCTTTTCTTCGACAAAGGTGCCGACATACAGCACGTGATACACAAGATGAAATTTCACGAGCAACCCCGCATTGCCTACGACCTTGCCCGCGAAGCCGCCTACGACTTTATGCAGGCGGATTTCTTTGAGGATATTGACCTGATTGTCCCTATTCCCCTACACCCTACACGGTTGCGCGAACGCGGTTACAACCAGTCGGAATGGATAGCCCGCGCACTGAGCGAAGCCACCGGCATCCCCGTTGACACCACACACGTTCTGCGTATCCGCAACAACCCGCAGCAGGCACTCCGGAAAGCCAAAGACCGGACAGCAAACGTGGAAGGTGTTTTTGCGGTTAATCACCCCGAAGAACTCTATCACAAACATATCCTTATTGTGGACGACCTAATCACCACAGGCAGCACCATCCGTGCTTGTATCAAGGCTATGCGCCCGTGCCGAGACACACGTTTCAGTGTCTTTGCTCTCGGAAAAGCACGCTGACTATTGCGTATATCGCAATTTTGCCGTAAATTTGCGCCCGAAAATAATCTCGAAGAGATGACCCGCAAATACGATTTTCTCATCATCGGCGGCGGAGTTGCCGGTATGAGTTTTGCGCTCAAAGTAGCGCGTACACAGAAATACAAGATTGCCATTTGCTGCAAGACAACGCTTGACGAGGCGAATACAGCCAAGGCACAGGGCGGCATCGCCTCTGTAACCAATCTGCTTGTGGACGATTTTGAAAAACACATCCATGACACAATGGTGGCAGGCGACTGGCTCAGCGACCCTGCGGCTGTGGAGCAGGTGGTACGCAGTGCGCCCCGCCAGATACAGGAACTTGTGAATTGGGGCGTTAATTTCGACAAGGATGCAGAAGGTCATTTCGACCTTCACCGCGAAGGCGGACATTCCGAGTTCCGTATTCTCCACCACGCCGATGACACAGGCGCGGAGATACAACGCGGACTGATGGAAGCCGTGCGCCACAATCCCTTTATTGATGTACTGGAAAACCATTTTGCCGTTGAAATCATCACGCAGCACCATCTTGGTATGCGTGTTACCCGCCGTACGCCCGACATTGAGTGCTATGGTGCCTACATACTCAATCCCGAGACGGGCAAGATTGACACCTATCTCAGCCGGGTAACCCTGATGGCAACAGGCGGCACGGGCGCGGTCTATGCCACGACCACCAACCCCAACATCGCTACCGGAGACGGTATCGCTATGGTCTATCGTGCCAAAGGCAAAGTGCAGGATATGGAGTTCGTACAATTCCACCCGACTGCACTCTTTCACCCCGGCGAGACCCATCCCGCATACCTCATTACAGAGGCAATGCGCGGCTACGGAGGCATTCTGCGCCTGCCTAACGGCGAGGAGTTTATGCAGAAATACGACCCGCGTCTGTCGTTGGCTCCGCGCGATATTGTAGCCCGCGCTATTGACAACGAGATGAAGATTCACGGTCTCGACCATGTCTGCCTCGATGTTACCCACAAAGACCCGGAGGAGACCAAACACCATTTCCCGAATATCTACGCCAAGTGCCTAAGCATCGGTATTGACATCACCAAACAGTATATCCCCGTAGCACCGTGCGCCCACTATATGTGCGGCGGTATCAAGGTGAACCTCGACGGCGAGTCGTCTATCCATCGTCTCTACGCTGTGGGCGAATGTTCGTGTACGGGTCTGCATGGCGGCAACCGGCTGGCAAGCAACTCGCTTATAGAGGCGGTAGTCTATGCCGATGCGGCAGCACGTCATAGTCTCTGCGTAATAGAAAACTACGATTTCAACGAGAACGTACCCGATTGGAACGATGAGGGTACGCTTTCCAACGAGGAGCGTGTCTTGATTGCGCAGGATGTCAAAGAGGTCGGACAAGTGATGTCCACCTATGTGGGTATCGTGCGTTCCAATCTCCGTCTGCGCCGCGCATGGGAGCGTCTTGACCTGCTCTACGAGGAGACCGAAGACCTATTCAAGCGCGTCAAAGCCACACGCGATATATGCGAACTGCGCAATATGATTAATGTCGGCTATCTCATTACACGGCAGGCTATCGAGCGCAAAGAGAGCCGTGGTCTCCACTATAATATCGACTATCCGAAAACCACCTCTACCCCTCCGAAAGAAGTCTGGTAATGAAAGCCATTTCCCTGCATAGCATTGTACCCGTCCGCGCTGAAGCGTCAGAAACAAGCGAGCAGACCACCCAAATGCTCTTTGGGGAATTATGCACCGTTGAGGAACAAAAACCTCGATGGATGCGGGTAAAATTGGCTCTTGACGGGCAAACAGGCTGGGTAGATGCCAAGATGATAGCCATCCTCTCTGCCGATGAATACAAGTCCTGTTCCGCTGCACTCAAAACGGCTGCTTATGTGGTATTCCCGATGGTGTATGCCGTCAGTGAGAACAACGGACAGACCATCCCGCTCACAGCAGGCACACGCTTGCCCAGCTATCACGGCGGGCATTTTGAGGTACTCGGTGTCGGCTTCCGTATTGATACCGGTATGGTGCTGGCACAACCGTTGGAAATGACACAGCAGAACTTGCTACAGACAGTGCGTTTCTTTCTCAATGTACCTTATCTGTGGGGCGGCAAGAACGCACTCGGTATGGATTGTTCGGGCTTCACGCAGACCATTCTCTCGCTCTTCGGACATACGCTTCTGCGCAATGCCTCCGAGCAGGCAACGCAAGGACGGCTAATCAGCCAACTTTCTTCGTCTAAAACGGGCGATTTGGCATTTTTCTGCCACTATAATACCGATGCCCCACTGCATAAAAACGAAGAAAAAGAACAAGAGCAAAAGGTAACCCATGTGGGTATCTTGATAGACAGGGAACGTATCATTCATTGTTCGGGGCGTGTTAAAATCGAAAAGATTGACACAACAGGCATTTTCTCGGTAGAGCAATCCGATTCTGCCCACCCCAATGGGCAATACACCCATCGCCTGCTTTCTATCCGGCGGCTGTGACAACCCGAAACCGTACAGACTGATTCTGATTGTGCAGAGCGGATTCACCCATTTCTTTTAGCAAAAAGATGTGTTGTATCTGTCCGGATACAACTTTTTTTTGTTTGCATTACTCGTCAATCATATGCTTTTATGCAGTATATGCATTTTATAGGAATGATACTATCAATTACGTAGAAAAGACGTAGAAAGGACGTAGAAAGAATTGACCTTTATTACGATGATAAGCCGCTTTTTTATGCACTATATTCACTTTTTATGCATTATAAATGCATATTCTCTTACAAGTAGTCATATAAAATTTATACAAAATACTCACCTGAAATTTGTTTAATTGCAAAAAATGTTGTATCTTTGTACATCAGTTATATGCTACTACCTATGAATTGCCACATATCGCACCGCATACATCATCTTTTGCCGGCTATCTGCTTACTCGGAATCGTTCTTGGTACATACAGTTGCACTTCTTTTCAAGATGCACGCACTACAATTTCCTATGCCGACAGTTTGGAATCACGGGGGCGTTTTTTGACAGATACCGCCGCATTGAACGAAGTTATTTCCACTCTCAACACCCCAATAGGGCGCACTTTTTCCCGCACCGCACTTGCCAAAGCCTATTATTATCTCGGACGCATCTACGATGACAGTCTCGATTGTATCTGCAAGGCCGCCAATTGCTACATTGCCTGCGACCAATTGCAAACTGACGATTATCTCTACCGCGGACGGGCAAACACATGTATGGCATATATCTGTATGCGCCAACGCGCAGACAACATCGCACTTGTCTATTGCCAACGCGCTACAGACCTGTTTGGCAAAACTTCACACGAGTGGTTCTATGCACACAGTCTGCTTAATATGTGCAGCACTTTGCTCGAACTGGGCTATACCGAAAAAGCCGATAGCGTTTGGCATCTTGCTGCCGCCTACAAACCGGACAGTGCCTATGTCGGACGGGTAACAGGTATGCGCGGCGTGTATCTCTATACACAACACCGGTACGATTCGGCTCTCACATACATAGAACGCGCTTTCAACTATCCCATTTATGAGGGGCAACGCTGCTACTACAATACGCAACGTATGCTCATACACACTGCTAAAAACAACCCGGACTCCGCTCTCTATTACGCCAATTATGTGGCAGAACACTCCTCCAACCCGTCCTATTTGGAACAAGCCTACCATACCCTTATCCGGCAAGCACAAGTCGACAATGACAACAATAAATTAGTCCACTTCGTCTATCTGAACGAAGAAAACAACCGTATTCTCCGTAAAAATGAGGCGCATTATGCTGTAGCCATCAATACTTTGCAACAGTATGTCAATACTCCATATCCATATCTGCCTTGGCAGATAGCCATCGCTATTCTAATCGTACTGGCATTATTCTTTGGGGCGGTAGGTATGATTCTTCATCAAAAACAGAAACTGAATATAGCAAACAAGGACGAAGTAATCAAGGCACAAGAGCGGCAATTGGAACGTCAGGAAAAAAATCACAAGAAAGAAATCAATCATATCACACGTGCCAGAGCAGATGCCGCAAGCCTTTCCGCACACAAGATGAGCGAGTTCCTGTCCGGTGTCAACCGGCTGCGCAATATATATGCCGTTCCACGCAAAGAGTGGAATAACAATTACCTCTTGTTCAAAAAAGAAACTCAAGTTCCTTTTGCTCATCTCATAGAGCAGTTGGAGCAGTTGGAATTATCCAAGAAGGAAATCCGTTTCTGCATTTATACCATTCTCTACAAAGGTATTTCCGCCACACAAATGGCGGCATATCTGTATTACTCTTCGTCCGGTATCCGTACATTCAAGCAACGCATTACCCACAAGTTAGGTACCACTGCACCGGCCTTATACGACACCCTCCTTTGTATTGCATTGGCAGAAAACAAATGACAAACAGGCAGGCAACTTTTGTCTATATCTGTCTATATGTTTCAAAATCGACCATGTTGCCGTATTTTGTACACATGAAATATGATAATTGTTTGATAATCAGTATTTTACCCCCCCCCCATTTGTGCACATACTTTTCTTGCCAATGTTATGTTTTTATTGTACCTTTGCACTACGAAAATGGTCGTTAACAGGGACTTTTATAGAGTCCGGTTGTAAATAATATTTCCTCTTCGAGCCAATATGTCGTAGGTATTTGCCGGAGGGTCAGCATGGCAAAACTGCACATATTAGGCTCGTTTGGAAAGAAGTAGTCAAGTTAAATCCAAACAAAAGAGGCTGTCTAACAAGTATAGTTGGGCAGTCTCTTTTGCTGTAACCGATGTTTGTACGCCGACTCATTCGTTAGCCGAGCAAACCGGTTAGAAAACAAGCCCACACAAAACTCGCTGTAATACAAGCAAAAACCGCCTAATCACATTGTACATTCAAATAATCGTTTGAATCTTTGCAAAAGATTTAACATCAAAGTGTGGAACAAGACCGATAATCACATAGCCGTAAGAGA
>DGIN01000048.1 GCA_002387325.1 Bacteroidales bacterium UBA4621
AGCGGCAAGAAAGGCGACCACCTGATTGGCGACTACTACGTGCGCTTCGATGTCGAGTACAAGAAGCAAATCCGCGACCTGATGGCGCAAGGTATGGACGAGGAAACCGCCAAGAAAGAGGCACCGCTCATCAAAGAGGCGCAGGCTATGCTGCTCAAATGGGAGCAGGGCGACCCCGAGGTGCGTGCGCTCTGGCAGAAAATGAACAGTTGGGTATATGCCGGCTTCGATGAGACCTACAAGCAGATGGGCGTCAGTTTCGACAAGATTTACTATGAGTCGGACACCTATCTCGAGGGTAAGAAAGAGGTGGAACGCGGTCTGAAAGAAGGCTTGTTCTACCGCCGCCCCGACGGCTCCGTATGGGCTGACCTTACGAAAGACGGTCTGGACGAGAAACTGCTGCTCCGTTCCGACGGCACGTCGGTCTATATGACGCAGGACATCGGTACTGCCAAACTGCGCTTCCAAGACTATCCCATAGACAAGATGGTCTATGTGGTGGGCAACGAGCAGGAGTACCACTTCAAGGTGCTGTCTATTCTCCTCGACCGTCTCGGCTTCCCGTTTGGCAAAGAGTTGGTGCATTTCAGTTACGGAATGGTCGAACTGCCCAATGGCAAGATGAAGAGCCGTGAGGGTACGGTGGTGGACGCCGACGACCTGATGGCGCAGATGATTGCCGATGCCCGTGAGATTTCCAAAGACAAAGTGAATACCCTGCCCGACATCACCGCCGACGAGGCAAACGATATAGCGCGTATCGTGGGTTTGGGCGCATTGAAATACTTTATTCTCAAGGTCGATCCGCGCAAGAATATGCTCTTCAACCCCGCCGAGAGTATCGACTTCAATGGCAATACAGGACCCTTTGTCCAATACACCTACGCGCGTATTCAGAGCGTACTGCGCAAGGCGGAAGCAAATCACGATAGCAAGGACTTTAATGACCTTAAAGTTCTTAATGGCAAGGAACTGGCACTTATCCGGCGTTTGGCGGATTATCCCGCTGTAGTGCGTCAGGCGGGCAATGATTTCTCGCCTGCCGTGATTGCCAACTATGCCTATGCGCTGGCGTGCGATTTCAACTCGTTCTACCACGACTACAGCATCCTCAACGAACCCGATGCAACCGTCCGTGCTATGCGTCTGACCCTCTCCGCTACTGTGGCAAAGGTCATCCGCAGTGCGATGTCCCTGCTCGGCATTGAGGTACCTGACAGAATGTAAAAACTGAATATAAAACAATTAAATCCTTTTGTGTTATGAAAAAGAGCATTTTCTTGGCTGCTTTGGCAGTCGTTGCAGCGGTATCTGCCGGCTGCGACAAAGAGCGTTTTACGCCTGAGCACGATTCAACGGAATTGTGGCCGGCGATGAGTAATGAAAACGGAAAATATGGTTACATCAATGAAAAAGGGGTATTTGCCATCGCTCCAGACTATGATGTGGCAACAGGCTTCTCTTGCGGCTATGCTTGGGTAGGAAGCGGTGATAATACCTTCTTTGTTGATACCAAAGGCAAAATGCAGAACGCACCGCACTTTGATGATGCACAGAGTTTTTATTATAAGTACGCCTGCGTGGAAGTGGACGATTTGTACGGTATGCTGAATACCAAATTCAAATACGCTATCCAACCGATTTTCTATGGATTAAGCAATATGGGCGACAATGGTTTGGCTGTCGCACAGCAGACGGAAGACGGCTTGTGCGGTTATGTTAATAGCAAGGGTGATTGGAAAATACAACCGATCTATGAATATGCAGAGCCGTTCCGTAATGGTCTTGCTATCATTGAGTTGGGCGACAAAGAGGGCGTAATCAATGACAATGGCGAGTTTATTATTCCACCCACGTACGATAATTTGAAAGATGTCGGTGATGGTTTGACTGCTTACAGGTTGAGTGAGAAATGGGGGGTGTTGGACAAGAAAGGCAAAGTGCTGATTGCGCCGGTGTATGATGGTCTCGGTACTATGGTGGATAACAACCTTTTGCCTGTTGCCCAAAACGGGAAATGCGGTTACCTGAACAGTAAAGGCGATACCAAAATTAATTTCGTATATTACGTTGCGTATCCTTTCTTTGAGGACTATGCCTTTGTACAACAATCCGAAAACGGTGTGTGGATGTCTATCAATGCCAAAGGTACGATCCAATTTCCGCTGTTGAATAACGAGAATCCGGTAACAGGATTTCATAATGGTCTGGCACTTGTTACATCGTATGATAGTGAGACGCGGCAACAGACGTATCGTTATATCAACGTGAAAGGTGAAACCATCTATTCGTGGAAAGAGGATTATAACAGTTATTATAATGCACCTGTGCGTCAAACGGATAACGAGAGTTCCCGATTGCAGCAACTCATAGAGATGACCCTGCATTTCGATTCACGCAACCTGTGATTTATCGCATATAATGACAACGCACACCTGACATTGCTCGGGTGTGCGTTTTTTTTGTGGGTTACTGTTCTACCCGTGTGCTTTCGCAGTATTCCATAGGCGAACAACCGGCGATGGCGGTGAAATTGCGCCACGCACTGGTGCGGGAGCGATACCCTGCGTCATAGAACAGATTCTGTAGGTTTTGGGCGGGATTGCTATGCAGTTGCTCCTGTATATATGCCACGCGGCGGCGGTTGATCATATCGGGGTAACTGTCATATCCCAACTGCTTGATGCCTAATTGCAGATACCGTCGGTTGGTGCGCACCATACGTATCAAGTCGTCTTGTGTCAGGTCAGGGTTCTGCCATATATCGGGATTGTCCAACGCCATTTGTATGCGCTGCGAGACCTCTGTAATAACGTCTGACTTTTGTTCCGGTTCTTCCGATGGCTGTGTCTCCTCCGGCAGTTCCAACGTTACTACGGGCGGCAGGTAATCCGATTCTTCCGTAGGAGTGGGGCGCAGTACGTTCAGACGCACTACCAACTCGATGTATAAAATCAAGAGGGTCAGACCGATATACAATGCTTCGTGTGCAATATTTGCCCAGAAAAGACGCAACCCGCGGCTGGCAAAATAGGTAATGGTCATACACAGCGTAATGACCACTACTGCCCGTACCCACTCCAACGGGGCATTGCTGTTCCGCCAGTTATGCTGCATCAGCAGAAGCCATATACCATAAGGAATAAAGATAAAGGTCAGTACAATGCGCAGCCATACATTCGGTTCGCGGATATAGGTAACGATGTCATTGATGGTATAAAGCGGGCGTATGTCAAGATGGTGCAGCATCAGCAATGCCGCCATAAAAACCAGCCATGGAGACAGTAGCAGCAACCCGCGCCGCCAGTCTATCCAGCCGGGGCGCAGCATCTCTATCGGGTAGAGCCATAGCAGAAAGAAAATCAAGAATCCGAAGAGAATAATCATCGGATCCATCAGCAGAAAACCGCCTGCATACTCGGGGGCGCACAGGGCGATGACTATCTCTCCCAGCGAGGCGATGGACGAGGTAAGAAAGAAAAAAGCGATGAACAGGCGTGAACGGTCGCTTTGGCGTTTATGTTCGACAAAAACAAGATATGCCGCCACTGCTTCCAGAACCATATTCAGGAAGAAAAGCCCCATTGTGACGGTATGGGTATTGGATAGTGTGCCGAACATTGCAGATGTGTACTGCAAAAGACTGCTTAGCAAAACCTGTTAAGCAGTCTTTTGCAATCAGTAGCGTTTTTATAATGCTTTCAGTGTAGCAAGCAGGAATTGGTAGAATTTCTGTACGGTCTTGATGTTCACACGCTCATCGGGGGAGTGGGGATGCTCAATAGTAGGACCGAAGGAAATCATGTCCATACCCGGGTAGTTGCGTCCGATAATACCGCACTCCAAACCCGCATGGATGGTGATAACCCGCGCCTCTTGGTTGAACTCCTTTTTATAAATGTCTTTCATTACCTCAAGGATATGGCTGTGCAGATTGGGTTTCCAGCCGGGATACGAACCCGAGAACTCCACCTTGGCACCTGCCAGCGAGAACGCAGAATCGATAACCGACTGCAGTTCCTCTTTGCGCGACTCCACCGACGAGCGGGTGAGGCAGTAAACGAGTATCTGTTTGCCTTGCGTCTCAATCATAGCGAGATTGTTGCTGGTCTCGACCACATCGGGCATTTCGGGTATCATACGATATACGCCGTGCGGCACGATGGTGATGGCGTGAATGAGGAAATCCTGAACGTCTTCGGGCAGTTCCACTTTCGGACACTCCACCTCTTCGGCGGTCAGCGAGATATTGTCCTCTACACCATCGTATTCGCGGATAAAGAGGTCTTCATAATCGGCTATCAAATCAAGTACGTCGTCTTTGTTCTCAGCGGGGATGGTGATGAGCGCACTTGCTTCGCGAGGGATGGCGTTGCGCAGACTGCCGCCCTCTACATAAGCCAGACGCGCTTCATAGTTAGCCACTGCGTCTTTCAGGAAACGGAACAGCAGTTTGATGGCATTGGCACGCTGCATATTGATGTCGCAGCCCGAGTGCCCGCCTTTGCAACCGCGCAGCGCAACACGCAACGCGATGTCGCCCTCTTCGGTATCTACGGGTTCGAAGTCGAAAGTCGCCGTGGTGTCCACGCCGCCGGCACAGCCGACATAGAGTTCGCCTTCGCTCTCCGAATCAAGGTTAATCAGCGTTTTGCCTTTCAATACACCGCCTTCGAGGGCGAATGCACCGTACATACCGGTCTCTTCGTCCACGGTGAAAAGAGCCTCCAAGGGAGGATGAACCACGCTCTTGTCTGCCAGAATAGCCATAGCCGTAGCCACACCGATACCGTTGTCCGCACCCAGAGTGGTACCCTTGGCGGTTACCCACTCGCCGTTCTCTTCTATGTAAGCTTGTATAGGGTCTTTCTCAAAATCAAATTCAATATCGGAATTCTTCTGCGGCACCATATCCATATGACCTTGCAGAATAACACCGGGATGGGTCTCTTTGCCCTCGCTGGCAGGCTTGCGGATAAGCACGTTGCCTGTCTCGTCCACAATAGTCTCCAAACCCAGACTGCGTCCGTAGTTGGCAATAAATTCCGAGATCTCTTTCTTCTTTCCGCTCGGGCGGGGAATTTGGGTGAGTTTGTAGAAATTGTTCCACAAACTCTTTGGTTCAAGATTTTTCATATTCGTTGGTTTTTTGTTTAATTTGCAAATCCTGTAAATGTTCCGTTTTTATGCTAATCCGCAGCAAAGAAATTAACGACTAATTAACGGATTAAAAAACGATAATGTTTTAATAATCAATTAATGGCAATACGGCGCAGCCGTCCGTTTGCAAAACACCCCACAATATGCCTATTTGAATATATTTGATTGTATTTGTTTCCCTAAAATTATATGACCTTTAATGAACATTAATGGAGAAAAAATATCACGGCTCCAGCACGCTGTCGGTATTGTTCGAGGAGATGGACGGCACCGTCAGTTCGCCGCATAGGTTCTGCTGCAGCAAACGTTTTACTAAGTCGATATTGTCGGGATTCTCACCCAGCAGATACATCATCTTTGTGAGCAGGGCTTCGGTAGTGATGTCGTAGCCCGATATGACACCCGCTTTGAGCAGATTCATGGATACGGCATAACGCCCCATCTCTACCGACCCCGTGTTGCACTGGGTCTTGTTGACGATGATGATACCGCGGTCAACCGCATTCCGCAACTGGCGGTACAGCCATTCCGACGAGGGGGCATTGCCCGCACCGAAAGTCTCCAATACCACTCCGCGCAGACCCGGCGTGGTCAATACCTGGTGGACAATCGTTTCCTGTATGCCGGGAAACAGCTTCAGTACACCCACATTCAAATCGGTCTTCACACGCAAACGGAGCGGCAGATTCGGGTTGTTGTAGTGAATCAGGTGCGGTTGGTAGGTGATGTGTACCCCCGCCTTGGCAAGGGCAGGGTAGTTGTACGAGTTGAATGCGGAAAAATGCTCGGCATTGCGTTTGGTGGTGCGGTTGCCGCGGAAAAGCCGATCCTCGAAAAATACCGTTACTTCCGGCACTATCGGATTGCCGTATTCGTCTTTCGCGGCAGCTATCTCTATCGCGGTCAGCAGGTTCTCCTTGGCATCCGAACGCAATAGACCGATGGGCAACTGGCTGCCCGTAAACACCACGGGCTTGCCTAAGTTCTCGAGCATAAAAGACAGTGCCGAAGCCGAATACGACATCGTGTCCGTCCCGTGCAATATGACAAATCCGTCATATCCGTCATAGTTGTCATATACCAAATGCGCCATCCTCGCCCAATTGGCAGGATTGACATCCGACGAATCAAGCAACGGATCAAACGCCTCAATCTCTATGTCTATATCACCGGTGAACAGCTCGGGCATAAAGGCTTTGAATGTCTGAATATCCGCCGGACACAACGCCCCCGTCGCCTTGTCGCGCACCATCGAAATGGTACCTCCCGTAAAAATCAGCAGTACTTTACTCATAAACTCATTCCTGCATATTATTTTTGCATTGCAAAGTTACGCTTTTTCCGTGAATTGCACAAATAAACGGATTTTTTTATAGTTTCTTTTTGTTTTTGTATATTCTGGCATAATGTTTGCTATAATCATTCAAGTGAATGTTAAACATTTAATTTATTTGATATGCTGACCTCTAAAGTAAACATTTTAATTTGTGACAACGACGTCAATTTGAGCACGCTTCTAGCTGATTACCTCAAGAGTCGTGACTACAATGTAACCACCGTAAACGATGGGCAGGATGCGCTGAATGCCTTGCAGGGAAACCATTTCGACCTTTGTCTGCTCGAAATCACACTGCCGACATTGGACGGATTCGAAGTACTCACCTATCTGCGCCGTGCGGGAAAACAGATACCCGTGGTAATGCTCACCTCGCGCTCCGCAAAAGAGGATATGCTCCGCGCATTCGAACTCGGTTGCGATGATTACGTTACCAAACCGTTCAGTATGGACATCCTTATCTACCGTATCCAGGCTATTCTGCGCCGGTATATGGCAGGTACGGACACCTCTACCACCACATTCGAGATTGCGGGCAGAAAATTCGATTCTGTTCACCAGACATTCGACGGACAGCACATGTCCTCGCGTGAAAGCGACCTGCTGCTGATGCTCTGCCGCAATATGAACAACTTGGTGGAGCGTCAGGCTATCCTGGCGGCTTTGTGGAAAAACGACGACTATTTCGCTTCACGTTCTCTGTCTGTGTACATCAACCATTTGCGCCGCTTCCTCAACGGAACAGGCTATCGTATACTCGGCGTACACGGCAAAGGATACAAGTTGGTGGACGCCGTGGAAAATTGATCGCAGGTATCGACTGCTTTTTAACCGGGTACCGGCTGCTTTGGAGTTTGATAACCGGGTATCAACTGCTTTTGGGCTCGGAGACTGTCTGACAAGTTTGGACGGTCTCTTTTTTTGTGCATTTAGTGGTGCTGGAGGACGACGCGGCTCGCATCATCAAAAAACGTTCCTTTTCTGAAAAAAAAGAGGCATTCTATGTGGACTTGTCAGGCAGTCTCTCTTTTTCGATGTATAGTGTCCATTTAGAAAC
>DGIN01000015.1:0-21859 GCA_002387325.1 Bacteroidales bacterium UBA4621
GAGATGATAACGACGTTATAGTTTGGCGGAGATGATAACGACGCGGGACGTGTCGTCTCCATAAGTACAGCATAGTTATGCGGTTTATGGCAAACCGACCGCGGACGAGGGCGTCCGCGTCCCCGGGATGGTGTATATGGTGCAGGGATAATACGCTATTTTGATGCGGTTGCGCTGTTGATTTTTGGGGGAATTTGGTTATATCAGATAATTTTTGTAACTTTGCGGGCTTAAATCAACAAAGGGTACTTAAATCAACAAGGGTTGCTTAAATCAACTAAGGGATGCTTAAACAACAATGGGATTATGTCGGTACGCATAGAACATATAGACAAGACCATCGGCAAGCAGGCGGTGCTGCGTGATGTATCGCTGTCCATTAACGATGGTGAGGTGGTGGGTTTGCTTGGTCCCAACGGTGCAGGGAAATCGACACTAATGAAGATATTGGTGGGGTTATGGGAGCCTGACTATAGGAGACGGGGGATGCATTATGCGGAACGGACAAAAGACAATGCCGAATGCGTAGTTGAAGTGCCGAAGGATATCGGATATTTGCCGGAACAAAATCCGCTGTATGAGGAGATGTATGTAACGGAATATCTGCAGTTTATGGGTGGTTTGACTATACGGAACGGGGTATGCGGAAGTGGTGGCAACAAGAGAGTGAAAGATCGTGTGGAAGAGTTGATAGAGCGTGTAGGGTTATCCGCTGAGCGGCACAAGAAGACAGGTCAGTTGAGCAAGGGTTACAAGCAGCGTGTGGGTTTGGCACAGGCGTTATTGGGTGATCCTGACTTGTTGATATTAGACGAACCGACGACGGGTCTTGATCCGAACCAGTTGGTGGAGATACGCAGTCTGATACGGGATATGGGGAAAGACCGCACGGTGATACTCTCGACGCATATTATGCAGGAAGTGCGGGAGATGTGCGACCGTGTGGTGATACTTGACCATGGTGAGATAAAAGCGGACAAGGCGATTGGTGAGATAGAGGACTTGGAGGGGCTGTTCAGGGAAGTAACGAGCCGCTGATTGCTATGAGATTCTCCGTTAATTGCCGTTACTTTATCGTTAATTTATTCCCTTAAGCGGCATTAAAAATTCATTAAAAAGAGCGTTATTTTTTGGGGAACAAATACACGAAAAATGTAATCAAAAACAACCGAATAGAATTAATGTCAACAACTTACAACAACGGATAACAACGACTATTTGATATTCAAAGAGAGGTATGTTAATTTTTAATTATGAATTGAGCAAGTGAGTGAGTTTGATATACGACAACAGATGACAGAGAAGGAGCAGGACAATGCTTTGCGTCCTTTGCGTTTTGCGGATTTTGCGGGTCAGAGCAAGGTGGTGAGCAACCTGCGTATCTTTGTGGCGGCTGCCAAGATGCGTGGTGAGAGTCTTGACCACGTGCTGCTGTTCGGTCCTCCGGGTTTGGGCAAGACGACGCTGAGCAACATCATAGCCAACGAATTGGGTGTGGGGTTCAAGATCACTTCGGGTCCTGTATTGGACAAGCCCGGTGATTTGGCGGGTTTGCTGACCAGTTTGGAGCCGAATGATGTGCTGTTTATCGACGAGATACACCGTTTGTCGCCTGTGGTGGAGGAGTATCTGTATTCGGCGATGGAGGACTACCGTATCGATATAATGATAGACAAGGGTCCGTCGGCTCGTACGATACAGATTGATTTGAACCGTTTTACCCTTATCGGTGCTACCACTCGAAGCGGTTTGCTGACGAGTCCGTTGCGTGCGCGTTTCGGCATCAACTGTCACTTGGAGTACTATGATGCCGACATTCTGGCAGGTATTGTGGCGCGTAGTGCGGGGCTGTTGGGTGTGTATATTGACAGTCAGGCAGCGGGTGAGATAGCGCGTCGCAGCCGCGGTACGCCCCGTATAGCGAATGCGTTGTTGCGGCGTGTGCGGGACTTTGCGCAGGTGAAAGGCAACGGGTCGATAGACCTTGAGATAGCGCAGTATGCTCTGGAGGCACTGAACATTGATACTTTCGGTCTTGACCAGATAGACAACAAGTTGCTGTGTACGATTATCGACAAGTTTCAGGGTGGTCCCGTTGGTTTGAACACGATTGCCACCGCTATGGGCGAGGACGCGGGGACGATAGAGGATGTATATGAGCCATATCTGATCAAAGAGGGCTTTATCAAACGTACGCCGAGAGGACGGGAGGTGACGGAATTAGCGTACAAGCACTTGCATAAGACACCGTATTCCGAACAGCAGACGCTGTTCTGAAAATAATTTGTAAATTTGTAAATTGAACTATGTACCGGGCGGTTTTTATAGATTGGGATGATACGATTGGGGATTGGATACACGTGGCGAGAAAGTCGCAAAACGAGTTGTATGACAAGTATCATCTGAAAGAATGGTTCGAGACACCCGACGAGTGGTTCGAGAAATACAATACGCACAATACCGAGTTATGGGTACGGTACGGCAAGAACGAGATTAGCAAAGAGTATCTGTACCTTGACCATTTCCTGTTTCCTCTCTGCCAACAGATAGGTATCACCACGGATATGGCACCGAAACGTTTGCGCGAGATGGCGAAGAAAATGGCGGACGACTATGTGTATCTGACCAACACCTATTGCCGGCTGATGACGGATGCCGAAGAGGTGGTTCGCTATTTGGCAGGCAAGTATCCGCTGACAGTGGTGAGCAACGGTTTTGTGGAGTGCCAGCACTACAAGATGGAGCATACGGGTTTATTGCCCTACTTCAAACATATAGTGCTGAGCGAGGAGGTGAACATACAGAAACCCAATCCGCAGATATTTGCGAAAGCGATAGAGATGAACCTTGCGGAGATACCGGATTTACAGCAAAGCGAAGTTATTATGATTGGCGACAGTTACACCAGCGATATAGCAGGAGCCAAGTCTGCGGGGATAGATTCCATATGGGTATTGACAGGCGAGGCACCGGAAGAGCAGAAACACGATGCCACGTATATAGTGTCCCGTCTGCGTGATGTAATGACTATATTATGACAATTTGGCAGGTATTGCCGGTTTTGGCATACCTATTGCGTAGTAAGAAGCGGCGATATTGCCACTCAACAGAAAGGAGAGATTATGAGCAAGAAACATAAACACGAACAGTATAATAATATGGAAAAGAATAAACCTGAGCAGGCTGAGGCGTCCCAGCCGCAAGTAGAGAAAGAGGCACAGGCTCAAGAGGCAAAAGAGCAGGCAAAGCAGGAAACAGAAACTGCAGAGGCGGCAAGACCTACCACGGAAGACGAGGTGGCTGCATTGAAAGCGCGTATTGTAGAGTTGGAGGACAAGAACCTGCGTATGATGGCAGAGTTCGACAACTACCGCCGCCGCACCAACAAAGAGAAATTGGAGTTGATGGAAACGGCAGGTGAAAAGATCTTTACGGAGATGCTTTCGCTGATAGACGATTTTGAGCGTGCTCATACGGCTATGGAAAAGACGGAAGATGTGAACAGTCTGCGGGAGGGTGTGAACTTGATTTACCAGAAGTTTATCAATTTCCTCGGCAAACACGATGTGCATGCTATAGAGACCAAAGATGCTGATTTCAACACCGACGAGCACGAGGCGATTACGACCTTTGCCGCCGGCGAGGACAAGAAAGGCAAAGTAGTTGATTGCACGCAAAAGGGCTATAAACTTGGTGACAAGGTAATCCGTTTTGCCAAAGTGGTTGTGGGAGAATAATTAAGAATTATGAATTAAGAATGGCATATTGCAGCGGGAGAGAAAAATGCTGTTGATTGCGATGTATGTTAATTGTTAATTGTTAATTGGATTATGGCAGATAAAAGAGATTATTATGAAGTGCTGGGTGTGGACAAGACCGCAACAGCCGAAGAGATAAAAAAGGCGTACCGCCAGAAGGCGATACAATACCACCCCGACAAGAATCCCGGGGACAAAGAGGCAGAAGAGAAATTCAAGGAGGCAGCCGAGGCATACGAGGTGCTTTCAGACCCCGAAAAACGTAAGAAGTACGACCAGTTCGGCTTTGCCGGTATGGGTGGTGCAGGCGGATTCAACGGCGGACAGGGAATGTCGATGGAAGACATTTTCTCGCAGTTCGGTGATATTTTCGGTGGTGCAGGTTTTGACTTGGGCGATTTGTTCGGCGGGGGGCGTAGCAGCGGTTCGCGTGGCGGACAGCGTGTACGCCGCGGTTCGGACTTGCGCGTAAAAGTGAAACTGACGCTTGAAGAGATAGCCAAAGGCACGGAGAAGAAAATCAAAGTGCGTAAGTTGGTCACTTGTCCTGCGTGTCACGGTACAGGTAGCGCAGATGGCAGTCAAGGCGATGTCTGCCCGACCTGTAAGGGAACAGGACGCACGGTACGTACGCAACGCGGCATCTTCGGTATGATGCAAGTACAGGAGGAGTGTCCGACCTGCCACGGCGAGGGACGTATCATCAAGAACAAATGTCCGAAATGTAACGGTGAGGGAGTTATCCGCGATGAGGAGATTATCACGATTAACATTCCCGCAGGCGTATCGGGCGGAATGCAGTTGACCGTACAGGGCAAGGGTAATGCCGCACCGCACGGAGGTGTACCGGGTGATTTGCTCGTGCTGATAGAGGAAGAGGAACATAAGGATTTTGTCCGTGACGGCAATGACTTGGTATATAACCTGCTGTTGGATATGCCAACCGCTATATTGGGCGGGCAGGTGCAGGTACCTACCCTAACCGGCGATGTAAAAATCACCATTACGCCGGGTACCCAGCCGGGCAAAGTGCTGCGTATGCGCGGGAAAGGTCTGCCTGCCATTGACCAGTACGGACGTCAGATGGGGACGGGCGATATGCTTATCAATGTGGGGGTTTATATCCCCGAAAAACTCTCGCGCGACGAGAAGAAGTTGATTGAACAATTGCAATCCAGTCCGAATATCGTACCCGGTTCGGCAGACAAAAAGAATTTCTTCAAGAACCTGTTCGGATGAGTCGACGATACTACTTGCTGACGATATTGCCGGTAGCGATTTGTTGCAGGGTTAGTGCATTAGTGCCTATCACGGCACCGCGTTTGAGTGAGCCGACAGGTATTGCCCCCGCATATTTCGGACCCAATGCATTGCCGATACCCGACATGTCGGACGGCAGAACAGAGAGCCATCTCCGCTTGGAAATAGCGGGAGATGGCTACTTTGGCTATCAGGGGGACCGCACGGCGGATGTGTTTGCACGGGTGTATATTCCTCTGTTCACGGACAGGGTGAACCTGACTTTGTGGATGCCTGTGCAGGAGTGGTACACTATGACACCGAAGCGGCAACGCACCTGCCGCCTGCAGGACACGGCAGTGATAAGCGGGCATGAGGCGGGCGATGTGTATATATCCACGGATATTCAGTTGCTCAAAGCCCGCAAATATGCCCCTGATATACTGTTGCGGGCAGCCATGAAGACTGCCAGTGGCGGCAGTTTCGACAAGGCGCGGTACTATGATGACCCGGGATATTTCTTTGACTTGGCTATCGGCAAGTCGCTCTATTTCGGGGGACAGGGAAAGGCTTTCCCCTACTCGGACCCTACGGATGCCAAGGTGGAACTGCGATTGGCGGGCAGTGCAGGCTTTCTCTGCTGGCAGACAGCCGACGGCAGGCAGAACGATGCCGTGATGTACGGATTGCAACTGCTGCTGAAAACACAGTATGTGTCGTGGCGTACCACGTGGGGGGGCTATGTCGGTTGGGAGCAGTATGGTGACCGTCCGATGAGCATAAAGACGTGCTTGGCAGGGCATATACACGACTTTGAACCATTTGTGATGTACCAATACGGCATTAAAGACTACCCCTTCCACCAACTGCGTGTGGGATTGGCATACCACATCAATATCCTCAACCGCACAAAGAAACAACGATGAAACGTAGGTGGTTAGTTATAGGTTGGTTGGTGGTTGCGTTGTGCCAAACGGCTTGGGCAGCCGATATGACATACACTAATATGGCGGGTACGGACTCTGTGCCTGCCGAGTTCTTCCGTAAGTGGTATCACCGCAGTGATTTGCCTTACTATTTGGAGGCACTGAACGACCATACTATCTACGAGACAATGACCATAGGGCAATGGTGGTTGCCCGAGCGTATCACCTTTGCCATTGATGGTATGCCCTGTACGGCAAACCGCTACTACATAGACGGTATGCGTACGGACGACCGCTTTCAGCCCGGCAGTACCCTCTATATGCCCAATATGCAGCAATACAATCTGGGTATGGACATCCATCGCGCACAGATGTTTTTTGAGCAGGACACGGCAGCACGTGATTATGTGCAGGTTTCCTACAACTTCGGGCAAGTAGGTAACGGGGCACCCGCAGCGGGAACGGCTGCTATTATCAACATATCGCACCGCACGGCGATGCAGAGTGCGGACACCTACAAGCACATCACCGACCGACGCCATCAGATGGGTGCAGGGACATTGGATGCGGCATATACCTTCCGCGACAAGGAAGGAAACGGCTATCGCCAGCATCTGTATGCCGCTTATGGTCAGCGGCTTATCACCAAGGAAGACCAACAGGGACTGATATTGGACGCCCCCCTGTATGCAACACCATATTATAAGGTGCAAGCAGACGGCTATTTGCCTGTCAAGCCTAACCGGCATATCCGTCAAGTGGGCTATCGGCTCAACTTCTCGGGACGCACAGATGCAGGCAGCGAGTACCTGTACAACTACAATGAGGTATATGACCTCAAGAACTACTCAGGCTCTGTGTACCTGAAACGGGACTATCTGACAACAGGACTGACATGGGAGACCAATGTAACACACCATACAGACCGTGAGTTCAGCAAGAATATCATAGACCAAGACGGTGAGAGTTTCGCTCCATGGGTGGCAGATGGTAAGACGCATATTCTGAGTTGGGCGGTCAATTACCATCAGCCGTTGCTGTCATGGCTGTCTGTCTATGCGGATACTTACAACTCACTTGTATATTTCCGCCCTGAGGTGTCGCATTTTACCAATAGCATATACCTGCAATCCCCTGTGGATATGTCACCTACAGACCTGTATCGGTATGAGTGGAACAGTAGTGCTTTTACAGGTGGTCTCTTGGAAAACACAGTCGGACTCAAAGCACACTATGCCCCTGTTTCGTGGTTCACCCTCAGCGGGCATGCGGATTTGACTTTGGATGCCATACTATTACGAAACAAGAGTAAGGTAAGTCCGAATGTACAGGCAGGTGCATCGTTGGACTTTCACCCGTGTAATTGGTTCGAGGCCGGATTATCAGCGGACTATAATCGTCTGCCTTACACGATGGATTACCTCCGATACTTCTCGGACGACTATATGAATGCCAATATCTATCTTGCCGGTACGGATAACCTCTTTGCCACCACAGGCGGGCGTTACCACTCCTACAAGAAAGGGTTGCGGCAGACTTCCTATATAGAAGTGAATATACCTATCCGTTTCCTCTTCAAGGACAAGCATGGCGGGCGGCACGAAATAGCATTGCAAAACAACTATAAGAAGTTCTTTGACGTATGGCATACGTATTTTGCGGGTGCCGGTGAGCAATATGGTTACTTCCATGAGGAGAATGGCATCAATGTCTTTTACTATACTCAGGGAGAGAAGTTCTTTGAAGTAGGATATACAGAGCCGTTTGGCAGCAACGGGTTACTCAACTCTCCGTATTTCTTCTCCCAACTGACACGTTACACCTACACAGGCAGAAAGGTGATGGTCAGTATAGGCTGGCAATCTATGCAGGCAGCGGGATATACAGGGCTTGGTAACGGTGCCAACAGTAATACAATCGGTGTTCTGTCAGAGACAACAGCCAATCCCAACACTACCAATACTATATGCAACCAGAGCGGGACATACGCAGGTGTCGGTCGTATGGACTTGGACAAGGGCTATGTGGCGCGATTCTACCTCTCCTATAATATCTGCAAGTGGGTACAGGCAGGCTTAACACTCAAATGGACGGACGGTAAGCCGTTTACCGCTTATCGTTATTATCACAACAACCGGCAGGTGGCAATACTCCCGCTTGAGTCCCGTGGTACCAATCCGACAGATGGTAACTTCGGTACGCGCCATGGTGCTTGGTATATGTGCGACCTGCACGTACAAGCCACTTGGAAGGTGAAGAACATCGGTATGCGCCTCAATGTAGAGTGCTACAATATGTGGGATTTCTGCAACGACTTGGCAGAGTTTGCTTTCACGCAGGACATTCCTCATGCTGACCGTGCCTCTATCATTCTCAATGTACCCACGGGCATTATAGCCACCTATACCATTGATTTGTAGTATGAAGACAAGAATAAAATTATTCATCACCTACTACCTGTACTGGGTTTTATTCTTCATGGTGCAGAAGCCGCTTTTTATGCTTTGGCAACATCGGTTGTTAGGTGATTGTACTTGGCAGGACTGGTTCCTGGTACCTTGGCACGGACTGCCGCTGGACTTGAGTGTAGCCGCATACATTACCGTTATACCCGGGTTACTGCTCTGTGTCAGTTATTGGGTGCAGTGGCAAGGACTCAAGCGCGTGACAGATGTCTATACCGGCATAGTCCTCGCTATCGCACTGATGGCAGTAATAGGTGATAACGGTTGTTTCCCGAGTTGGGGCTATCATATAGATAAGGACATCTTCGACTACCTGCAATCCCCCAAAGAGGTCTTGGCTTGTGCACCTTGGTGGCAATGGTGTTTAGGGGCATTGGCACTTGCTGTATTATTTGCTTTTTGGTGGTATGTCTATCACAGATTGTCCAAGTTGGTATTACAGCCTGCCGGTAGTCTTTGGTACAAAGTGGGAGGGACTGCAGTTATGTTCCTATTGACGGCGTTGCTATTCCTGCCTATGCGGGGAAGTGTAACTGTTTCTACTATGAACACCGGCAGGGTGTACTATTCCGAGAACAGAATGCTCAACTTGGCAGCTGTCAATCCTGTATTCAATGTGGTAGAGTCATTAAGTGAGAATACCCTGAATACGGAGCATTATCACTATATGCCAGAGGAGGAATGTGCGTCTTATATGGCACAGTTGTTGCCTCCGACTACTCATACAGAAGAGCGATTGTTCACCACCGACCGCCCCCATATCGTCTTAATGATATTGGAGAGTTTCTCGGCTAACGCATGGCACGTGATGCCCAATATGCAGCGGATTGCACAAGAGGGCATTTACTTCAACAACGTCTATGCCAACAGTTACCGCACAGATAGGGGGCTTATGGCTGTCTTGGGTGCTTTCCCGGGATGTGCCACCACTTCTGTAATGACCATACCCTCTGTGTCCCAGCGTCTCCCGCAAATAGGGCAGGTATTGAAGCAGAACGGCTATGACCTCAAGTTCTATTACGGTGGCGATGAGGACTTCACCAATATGCGTTCCTATTTGGTAAACGGTGGCTTTGAGCAGCGTGTGTGCGACCACGACTTTCCTGTCTCACAACGATTAAGCAAATGGGGTGTACCCGACCATATCCTGTTGGATTATGCCGCCCAAGACATTTGCAACCGCCAAGCACAGGTCGCACCTTGTTTTGACGTTATCTTGAGCCTTTCAAGCCATGAGCCTTTCATTGTCAACTACCACCATCACGAACACCCTTACCTCAATGCCATTGCCTATACCGACAGTTGTATAGGTGCTTTCATAGACACTTTGCGGCAGAGCCCTACGTGGGACAGCACAGTGGTCGTGATGGTAGCCGACCACGGTTACCCATATCCTGACGGCATTCAGAACTACGACACTCTCCGCTACAAGATACCACTTGTGATGACGGGAGGTGCTATCTGTCAGCCCATGACAGTTTCCACATTGGCTTCCCAAATAGATTGGGTGCCCACCGTGTTGCACCAGTTGGATTTGGACGCTTCTGCCTTTACTTTTGCCAAAGACATTCTTTCGCCGACAACAGTCCCCTATGCATATTATAATTTTGTAGATGGCTTTGCATTGTTGGATACAACAGGCGCGGTGATTATAGATGCCACCGTCAATCAGCCTATTATGGAGGTCAACCCCATGGCAGAGCGTGCACAGCAAGCAAAAGCCATCACACAATCTATCATGCAAACGCTCACGGCAAAGTAGTTCTGCCTGACTCTTTTGCCATCAGTTTCTCCGAAGGATACTGCTCCAAGACGAGGAGGACAACAAGGAAGACGTAGAAGGTGGTGAGGGGGTCGAAACGCTCAAAGACATCGTCGGTGAGCATATTGATGAGGTACATAAGACTGAATAGCAGTCCAATATGACGGGCTCTGCCCGTGAAGCAGAAAGGTATGCTGATGAAGGCTGCCAACAAAAGAAGCAGTCCGATAATGCCCAATTCAAAGTAAGTGCCGATATACTGATTGTGCGTATTGAAGCCCCGTTGGAGTCCCAACCGGTAATTGTCATCCTCGTAGTTGTCGAGCATAAACTGCTTCTGTTGCCCAATGCCGAGTCCGACAAAAGGTACCTCGGAGGCGTGTATGACAGCCGATTTGTAGATAGAGACCCGCGGGTCGGTAGCGACATCGCGCATACGGGGTTGGCATTTGACAACCACAAACAAGGCAGCAAGCAGCCCCAAGGCAATCAACAGTATCGCCCACCAATGGCGTCGGTCGGCATAACGGGTGGACAATGCTACGGCAAACAATACGACACCTGTCAGCAACGATGCACGCGAGCCGGTGAAATAGATGCCCACCAATATGACAACGGCAGCAATGCCCAATGTGAGCAGGCGCGACCAACGTGCGTAACGGTTGGCGGTGCGATTGTAGATAGCAGGGATACAGATTAGCCCGAGTGTGAGCACCATACAGAAGAACAAGCGGTGCTTGATAGCAGAGGAATAGCCGTGGTCGAACACCAGATGGAAAGGAGGTACGGGTTCCCCCTGCGAATAGAGCACAATGTCGCGATGAACGGCGCAATGCACTGCGAAATAGTAAACGGGTATGATGAAGACGCATGCTTTGAGGAAAGTCTCCAAGAAGCGCGTATCCCGATAATTCTCGTTCAATCCATAAGCAAAAACAAGCAGCAGGAACGGCAATGTGGCATAGCGGGTGACGGCATGGATAGCGCATTGCATATCGGAAGCCCACAATATGGAAAGCAACGCCCACGCGAGATAGACAACCATGAGCAAGACAGGGATGGCGGATTTGTCGAACCGCATATTCGTCTGCTGTAACCAACGCCCCTCCAAGAGCCACGAGAACAGCCACAACAGCCATAGCATATTGCCGTAATGGGGCGGCAATACCAAGCCGACAAGTGCGAAAAAGAAAAGTGCGTAGTTGATTTTACCGATGATATTCCTGTACGATGCAGTCATGATTCTATAAGTTCGTAATACCTTGATTTATATGTTTGTACCAACGATGTGTAATGATATATTCGGCGGCATAAGCGGGGTCGATACCCATAGTTTGGGCGTAGGCTGTAGCCATTGTGCGGAGGGCATCGCGGTCGATATTGAGCCGCTCGAAGTTGCGCAGCCCCTGCTCTATTCCTATATGCCGGTAGAAACGGATACGATTCAAGTCTATTATTTCCACTTTGCTCCCATCTTCATTAAACAGGATATTTCCACCTGAATAATCCTTATGCAACACACCTTGTTGGTGTAAAGCAGCCGTGAACTCACCTATCGCCGTCAGGATATTCTCCCTGTTGGGGAAATCCCTGTTGCCTATTAACTCGTTGAACGTGTGTTTGCATTCCGATTCGCGGCATACATACCAACTCTCGCGCAAGACACCCGCATAGCGTATCTCGCGGTATGCGACAGGTTCGGGTGTGAGTGTGCGCAGGCGTTGGGCATATTCGTAAGACCTGCGTGCTTTCGATTTGGTGAGCAGCCCATAGACAATGCCCCGCCATAGTGAGGGCGTGGCAAACTGTTTGGATACCAATCCGTTGTACCGCCGCAGCGTGTTGCGCCCTTGGTGAATGATGTCGCCATCCTGCCAATGCGCGTAGTTGCCCACTACGTGGTCGGTGCGGAAAAAGTTGATGAACCGTGACCAAGAGCGATGATAGTGCAACGGTCCGCCGAGGTAACGCTGCATATATGCGGGGTGCCGGCTATTGACAGCGTCCACGATAGCGCGTTTGCGCTGCTTGGCATCCGCGCGGCGTGAGCCGCGACGGACACGGTAGAAGAGTCCCACTTCGTCCAGCAAGTGATAGGTGCCGCCCAACTCCATCATACTCAGCCAGAAGTCCCAGTCTTCGCGATAGATGTCCTGCTCACAGAAACCGCCTGCCTGTTCCCAGTCCGCTTTGCGGAAGAGGGATGTGACAGGTATCATGTTCTTTCGCGCCAAGAGCGCGTGCGAGAAGCGCGGCAGTTGCCACGGTTTGTCCACATCGCCAAACATCCGCGCGTGGCAACCTACGACACGCACATCCGGGTGCTGCTCAAGCACTTGCACGGCATGTTCGATGTAGGTAGGACCTATCTTGTCGTCCGCGTCCACGGGCAGGATATAGGTGCCATGTGCCTCGCGGATAGCATGGTTGCGCGTAGCCGATACCCCGAGTGCCGCTTGCGGAAAGACACGGCAGTTGTCGTGTTCATTGGCATACGCCGTAATAATAGCCAGACTGTCGTCGGTGCTGGCATCGTCCACCATCACTATTTCCAAAGGGCGATAGGTAGATGCCTGCACACTATCCAGCGTCTCGCGGATAAAGTGTGCTGCATTATATACAGGTATGATGACGCTGACGAGTGGCTTCATATCCGGTCTTTGTGTTGGGTGAGTTTGCGCCAGTAGTAGAGAAGAGGGTTCTTGTATTTGAGTAACTTCCACGGACGCGATGAATGTGGTCGGTGCAAGACAGGGGTGTTGGTCATCAAGCGGTTCTCCAAGCCGAGTGCAGAGGATTGGTGGGTGATGAAGACATCATACCAGTTCTTGTTCGGGTCGAGTTGCATGAAGTCGTAAGCGTGCAAGAACTCATTGGTAATCAGTGTGCAACAGAAACTGAACCGCTTCTTGGTGACATACACGCCGCGACTCCAACGGCGGGCATAGTCATAGGGATAGTTGATGTCGCCCTGTTCGTCCTCTGTCACCGCCGCTACCATTCCCACGCCCGGTACTACCTGCTCTGCCAATAATCGGAACGTGTCGGGACGCACCACCACATCGCTCTCCACAATCACCAAATGCGCCTGCTCTGCCAATGCCTGTTGCTGCGCACGCTGCAAGACAAGGAGGTAGTTGGGCGAGGGGTGCGCCGTCAAATCGCTGATATTCACCAACGTGAAAGGCAGCGTGTCAGCCAATTCCGCCAAGCGTTGCGTATTCTCCAGCGTGGAGTAGTCATTGTAAACGGTGAGCGTCTGCCCTGCTGCCAATACGGCACGTATAGCCTCCTCTGCGCGATTGACAGAGTCCTTGACGGGCATGATGATATGCAGGTGAGGGGTTACCATGAAGTGATGAATCCTGTTTTGGTGATAGTGAGAAGGGCACCGAATTGGTTGCCGAACTGCGTGCCAAAATCGGCAGCGAGACTCAGACCGAAATCCAGTCCCCATGCCTGCTCCACGTGCTTGGTGACCTCAAGCAGGCACGCGGTATTGGCAGACTGAAGGCGTAAGAAACGGCAGTCGTTGCCATAGTTGCGGGCGTAGGAGCACAAGGCGCGGTAGCGGAAACCGCAGATGTCGCCGCGCAGTCCGATATGGTGAACGCGCACTCGGCTGTTGAGTGTATAGACGGTGCCGTCGGTACTGTAGAGGGGTGAGGTGATGAAAGGCGTGCCCATGGAACGATACCAATAGTTCCAGCCATTGACATAGACACCGTTGCGGTAGTAACTGTCATTGCCTGCATAGCAGAGTCCGTCGCGGTCGTGCCAAGGTCCCGACTGGGATGTGGTATTCAACAGTTCGTAGGTTACACCCTCTATGTACCGCCAGCGGGTCTGCATGAGCGAGATACCCCATAGCCCGTCGGTGAGGTTCTTGCCCAGACCGAGAAAGGCAAAGTTGTCTTCCAAGAAGTTCTGCCAATATGCCGTTACCTGCCACTCGGAGCCTTTGGCAATGAGGCTGAGTTGCTGGCTACCGACATGGTTGCCCTGCGCGTTGAGTTGGTCGTTGCTCATGGTACCTCCCGCGTGCGCCAAGAAGACGTTTTTGTAGGACTGCCAGTCGTTTCCGATGTCCCCATAGACAGGTGAGGTGCCGCCCCACTGTGCCGCGTGGTGGAACTCGTAGGCGATATTCACCGGCAGACGACCGCCAAAGCGCACGCCTGCGAACTTGTGATGCAGAAAGGCGTGGCTGACATAGACGTTGTCCGCCAACCATGCGTGCGTGAGTCCGCCTTTGATTTCAAAATAGCCGTAGCACCCCGGGAAGGGGGTATAGTGGTCAATGCCGATGGTGATACGCGGCAGAGGCTGACTATTGCCCGAGAAGACCATACTGCCTGTGGACAGTTGTTCGTCCACGGTCTCATAGACCACCGGTTTGATGCCCGCGGTGATGTCAATGATATAGAGACGCGCGTGCGCGTATAGCAGATTGAAATAGCCCGTCAAGGGACGGCGTTGCGTACTCCATGGGGAGTCCGCAATGGTGCTCTGCGCACGCCCTGTGAGTTGCACGCCGAAGTCATAGTCGAACCACCGCTGCGGCGAGGTGGCGGGTTTGATGATGCCCGCGGTGAGGTTGCCGCTGTATGGCGAAGCGGAGATGTTGCCGTGGCGGTTGCTTTGCAGCCAGAACGGGGCATACTTGTCCGAAGATGCGACACCCGATACCTGCACTTGGTAGAGCAGTGTGTCGCGGGTGGCGACGCTGTCGGTGATGGGCAGCCCCCACCAATCCCAACCGCCTGCCATAAGTGGCGAGAGGAACAAGAGAGCGGTTAATATGGCGAGCAATCTATTCTTCATGGATACAATAAAGGTGATTGCACATCTGTTCGTCGGTAGTCTCGCCGATGCCGACAAAGACGCGGTTGCCCACGGCAAAGGCGAGATGGTTCATCAGCGGGGTCGGCAGGTTGCCTGCATATTGCCAACTGTCGGTTTGCGGGTCATAGCGGCGGATGTCAGCAAGCACTTGCCCGTTGGTACCGATGCCGCCATAATGAAATCCGCCGAGGACGTAGGCATATTGCCCTGTGGCAGCAGCAGCCGCAAGGGTGCGTGTCTGCCCGGGTACGGGTGCACACTCCACCCATTTGCCTTCGGGCAGGAACTCCGCCCACCAGTCAAGGCTCTTGCCTTTGTAACCTGTGCCTGCGAAATACCGCCCGCCACACGTACAGCCGCAGCCGCCAAAGGAACGGGGCGGGTAACCGTGCGAGGCGACATGCACATCGATAGTGTCCCAGTGGTCAGACGAGATGTCGTAGCGGAACATATCGCGGGCGTAGGTCCAGCAGAAGCCGTAGCCTACGTATAGTTCGCCGTTGCCCGCAAAAGCGACGGCATTGTCGGTGTTGTGGTTGGGGTAGTCGGTAAGGCGCGTCCATTGTCCGTCGGTGAGGTTGAGGCGCCACCAATCGCGCAGGTAGGTGTTGTCGGCACCATACTTGCCGTTGAAGCCGAGTCCGAGATATATGTTTTGGTCGGCATCCACGCACGCTGTGGCATTGACGCGCCCCGCCAAGGGGGTGGTGGCGGCATACTGCGTCCATTGGTCGGAAGCGGGGTCGTACTGCCAAAGGTCGTTCAAGTAGGTGCCTGCACTGTCGCGTCCGCCGAAGATGTAGGCACGGTCGGCGACCACAAAACAGGTAGCCGAGGCACGTGGCGAGGGCATATCCGCACAGCGCGAGACAGGCACCTCGATGTCAGGGGTGCGGTGGCAGGCGGTGAGGGCAAGCGTTGCCAAAAGGAATATGTAGGTCTTCGTTTTAATACGCTGTTTATTTAGGGAGTCTATCGCGGGTCTATCGGGGGTCTATCGGGGGTCTGTCGCGGGTCGTCGGTTAGTCTATGCGGGTCTTTTTCTTGAGTTCGAAGTCGCGTCCGAGGTAGTTCTGACGCACAACGGGGTTGGCTGCGAGTTCCTCGGGCGTACCGTGGAACAGGATTTTCCCCTCGAAAAGCAGATAGGCGCGGTCGGTAATCATCAGTGTCTCGTCCACGTTGTGGTCGGTGATGAGAATGCCTATGTTCTTGTCTTTCAACCGCCACACCACGTCTTGTATCTCCTGCACCGCAATCGGGTCAACGCCGGCGAAGGGCTCGTCCAACATCACGAACTTCGGTTCGATAGCCAGACAGCGGGCTATCTCAGTGCGTCGGCGTTCACCGCCCGAGAGTCGGTCGCCGAGGTTCTTACGCACGTGGGCGAGATTGAACTCCGAAATGAGTTGCTCCAACTTCTGCTTTTGGTAGTCCTTGGGGAACTTGGTCATCTCAAGGACGGAGGCGATGTTATCCTCCACGGTCATCTTGCGGAAGACCGACGCCTCCTGCGGCAGGTAACCGATACCGAGTTGCGCACGCTTGTACATCGGGTACGAGGTGATATCCTTGTCATTGAGGAATATCTTGCCCGCATTGGGGGTAACCAACCCCGTAGTCATATAGAACGTGGTGGTCTTGCCCGCGCCGTTTGGTCCGAGCAAACCGACAATCTCGCCCTGCTCAAGGTAGATGCTCACATCGTTCACCACGGTGCGTTTGCCATATTTCTTGATTAAATGCTCTGTCCTCAGTATATCCATTTCACTCTTATGGGCTATTCCTTCTCGCTCCTTAATATATAGGGGTCGAATTCGACCCCTATAGGAAACGGGAGGTACTGGTTTTTACTTTTGTTAGTACTTGTATCGGTTGCCTATCCCTTGCGCATCCCTTGCGTATCCCTTGCTGTTTGACGCGAATGAGTGGCGGGTGAAGAAGGGGTGATTTTAGTTATTAATTGTTAACTCAACGGGGCAATGGTCGGAGTGAACCGCGTCGGTTAAGATACGTGCACCGGTGATGCGGGGGCGGAGTGGCTCGCTGACCCAATGGTAGTCGATACGCCATCCGGCGTTGCGTTCGCGGGCACCAAAGCGGTAACTCCACCATGTATAGCGGTTGGCACTTTGGTCAAACACGCGGAACGAGTCAATCATACCGCTTGCCTCCCATCTGTCCATCCACTCGCGCTCTTCGGGTAAGAAGCCACTCACGCCCACTTGCCGCTCGGGATGGTTGATGTCAATGGGCTTGTGGCAGATATTGTAGTCGCCACAAACCACAATGTTCGGTCGTTCCCGGCGCAGTTCAAGCGTCCACAAGAGAAAATCCTCCAAGAACTCCATCTTAAACTCTTGACGCACACCACCCGTGGTGCCGCTGGGGATATAGACGCATACAACGGTGATGTCGCCGAAGTCGGCACGCAGTACACGCCCTTCGCAATCATATTTTGGATTGCCCATACCCGCAACAACACGATCCGGCACCTGCTTGCTGAAGATTGCCACGCCCGAATAGCCCTTCTTCTCGGCGGAGTGTATGTAACTATGGTAGCCGAGTTCCTGCATAGCCATCGTATCTATCTGCTCTGGTTGCGCCTTGCTCTCTTGTATGCAGAAGATGTCGGGGCTCTCCTGTCGGAGCCAGTCGAGAAGCCCTTTGCTCACTGCTGCGCGGAAACCGTTGAGGTTGTAAGAGATAATTTTCATCAGCGCACTATTTTATGACTCCCCTTATCGGTCCGTACAATATAGATACCGTGCGGCAACTTGCTATTTACAGGCATACTCTTGCCGGTCAGGGTGTATATACCTATCACATGCTCATCATCTGCAATATCTATTATCGCTGTTTCAAGCGGCTTCGTTCCACCCTTGTAGGAGAAATAGATAATGCCGTTTTCCTCCTTGATGTCCGTTATCGGATGGTCGGCAATACCCGTGTAGGAAGTGGCACCGGCTGGGAAGAGGTCCGTGGCTTTGTTGGTGCTTGAGGTGTTGGTCTTTGCCTCAATGATGTCCACCCCCATATTGCTTGCCGTATTGTTCGGCTCATTATTGTACCACTTGGAGTAGGAATAGTTGATTTTTGTCAGCATCAATCCGTGCCCCGCAAGATACTCGTCCCAACCTGTCTGCTGGCGGTTCTCTAGTAGATAGAAAGTAGCCGGATTCGGGTCATTGCCGATCAGGTTGTGTTGGTCGGTCGTGGAAATCAGCAACACCGTATTGCTTGCATTCAGTTCGTTAAGACTATAGTATGCGGAATCAACCAATAATTCGGGCGTTGCCCAACCGCAGAAGAAACGCTCGTAGCCGGAGTAAGCAGGCGGGGTATTGCCATCATTGTTATAGGGTCCATAGTCCATAATATCCCAGTCGCCGTGTGTACGCGCGTTTTGATTATCGGTATTGTAGAGGTCCGGCAGGCCAAGCACATGACCGAACTCGTGGCAGAATGTGCCGATACCTTCATGGTAGCCCGAAACACTGCTCATCTCGTTGCTGCAGGCGTATTTATCAATCTTTTTACCGCACAAAGTGAGACTTTTCCCTGTTTTCGTCAGCGAATGAGCGTGCGGCCAAATAGTGTTGGCTGCCCCGCCATCCGCTTCGCCGGCACCGGCATAGAGGACATAAACAAAATCTACTGTATTGTCACCGTCGTTGTCATAGAGAGAAAAATCAATCTGATATTCCGAATAAGCCAATTGGCACGCTTCCATAACCATCTCCTCGGGGGCTTTGTCATATCCCCAATTATCGTTTTGACCATAATAGGAGCAGTTCTGACTGACCGTTACGGGACCTACCACATCAAATTGCGGGTCATATTGCCCGAATGATACATCGTGGAAATACTGACGTGCGGAGCCTTGTGATGTTATATTTTCGGTATATATTTTCTTCCCAACCGTATAGGAATACGAATACTTGCGAGTGTAGTTTTCCCCGTTGATCATATCCTCCATTTCCGCCTTGTCGGTAACAAACGCTTTGTCCTTGAAGTTCACAAGGATAATCAGTCCGCGCGGAGCGATATTGGTGGGATAGGCTTGCGCGGTCTGTTGCGGCAAGCGGCACCCACGGGCACGGCGCACTTGTATCTGTTCTTCGCTTAGGGCAGGCACTGTCTTGTATAGTCCGTCCGCGCCTTGCTCTATCCATTCGCCCTGTTCGTTGGTCTGCCAGTGGAAATGCTCGTCACCATGGTTATACACCATTATCTCCGTGCCATCGGCTTGCGTCACCAATCGCCCTTCTCTGCGGGCAGGCACTGCCCACGCACACAGTGCTGCCGTACAGCACATTATCAAAACCGGTATCTTTTTCATTCGGGTCAGTATAATATCACTTCTTTTTTCACGCCGTGTTTCTCGAGCCAGCGTTTCTCGTATGTGGTGCGTCTGTCCTCGTTTCGGGCTTGCTTGCGGCTTGCCACCACATCGCCTTTGCAGTTGGTTGTGGCATAACAGAGCCGCCCGCGCTTGTCCTCTTTGATTTGCCAGCCGTCCAGAGTCATCGTCCAATGCTTATGTTCGTCGCCGCGGAGGTAGGTCAGCAGCGTGTCGCCGTCGGGTTGCACGCGCTCAATCACGCCCCTGTATGCAGGGGCACCGCGATGAGGCGGCATCTTGGCATAGCCCGCTGTGCATAAAGTACATATTGTCAGAATAAGCAGTATCCTTTTCATTTGATAGTTGAGTAGTTTAGCAGTTTATAAGTTGAGAAGTAGTTGAATTGGTTTAATGAGTTCAGGAGTTTATTGCATATTATTCATTGTTCTTTGTTCCTTATTCTTTGTCAGCAGCAACGGCAGCGGCTTTCACTTTTTTGAACAGGTCGCTGGCAAAGACAAAGTCGTCCAATGCCCCGTTGCCGGTATGGAAGATGTCAAAGCGCGAGCCTTGCCACTCTTTTCTGCCGTTTTTGAGGAACACTATATTGTCGCCAATCTCCATGATGGAGTTCATATCATGGGAGTTGATGACGGTACACATATTATACTCCTCGGTGAGTTCGTGTATCAGTTGGTCTATGACGATACTGGTCTTGGGGTCAAGCCCCGAGTTGGGTTCGTCGCAAAACAGGTATTTCGGGTTCATTGATATAGCCCGCGCTATTGCCACACGCTTCTGCATGCCTCCGCTTATCTCGCTGGGCATCAGGGAGAAAGCCCTTTCTGGAATATCCACACGCTCCAGACAGAAACGCGCACGGTCGGTCATCTCCTCCTCGGTCTGTTTGGAGAACATCTCGAGCGGGAACTTTACATTCTCGAGTACCGTCATCGAGTCAAACAGCGCAGCGCCCTGAAAGAGCATCCCCACCTCGCGATGCAACAGGCGAATCTCTTTCTCTTTCATCTTCGCCAAATCGCGTTCCACGATGGGCGGTGTCGTGTTTCTGTAAATTATCTTGCCCGAGTCAACGGGGTGCAGCCCGATAAGCGCTTTCATCAGAACGGTTTTGCCCGATCCCGACTGCCCGATGATCATATTCACCTTGCCGTCGAGCATCTCGGTACTGATGTGGTCCAACACCACCGTCCCGTCGAAACTCTTCACTATATCTTGTACTTCAATCATTTTTGTTTTAAGGGCTTCAGAGACCTTAAGGTCTTTAAGGGTTACAGCAGCAGTTTGGTCAGCAGCAGGTCGGCAAACAGGATAGTGATACTGGAGTTCACCACCGCATTCGTACTCGCCTTCCCCACCTCCAATGCCCCGCCTCGGACGTTGTAGCCGTAGTAACTGCTCATACTTGTTATGATAAAGGCAAACACCAATGCCTTGATAATGCCATACCACACATAGTAGGGATTGAAAGCGTACTGTACGCCTATCAGATAGTCCTTGACGGTGATGATGTCGGTGAACGCCCCGACGCCCCAGCCGCCGATAAGCCCGATTGTGGTGGAGACAATCACGAGAAAAGGCATCATCGTTACGAATGCCAGTATCTTGGGCAGTATCAGGTAGTTTGCCGAATTGACGCCCATTATTTCCATTGCGTCTATCTGCTCCGTGATACGCATGGTGCCAATCTCCGAGGCGATATTCGAGCCTACCTTTCCTGCCAGAATAAGACACATTATCGTTGACGAGAACTCCAAGAGCAGTGTCTCCCTTGTCAGCAAGCCTACCGTGTAGGTAGGCAGCAGCGGGTTCTCGGTATTGATTTTCGCCTGAATAGTCAGGATAGCGCCGATAAAGACGGATATAATCATCACTATCGGCAACGACTGCAATCCCTGCTTTTCCAGTTCGCACGAATACTGCCGCCAAAACATCCGCTGTCTGTCCGGCAAGCGGAACACTTTGCCCAACAGCAGAAAATACTCGCCAATATGTTGAAAAAACCTCATATCATTATAATTTGCGCAAAGTTACTGCTTTTTTCTGACATACACAACACCTCTGCAGGGGAATCGCATCAAAATAGCATCCAAGTGCCGGCAAAAAAGACATAATGAGAGGTATCTGTAGTTCGGCAAAGCCGATAAGGACGCGAGACGATAAGGCGTTCTGCTCAAGCCACAGGTTTCGTGTCGCTACGGCACTCAGTGTGCAAGCGCACCTGCCTTACGCTTCACGTCTCCACAAGCGAAGCATAGTCATACGGTTTGTGGCAAACCGACCGCGGACGGGGGCGTCCGCGTCCCCCGGAATGGTGTCCGTTGTTCCAGAATAATACATAATTTTGATGCGGTAGCCCTAACGCCCCTGCCAAACAGTTGCGGCAAGCGTATCAAAACAATGTTTATACAATGTTTATATGATATTTTTATGCAGTTTATGCAGTATCGAAAGTGCATAAAGTGCATAAAAAAGAGGCTTATCCTGTCGGAAAAAGC
>DGIN01000015.1:21976-24063 GCA_002387325.1 Bacteroidales bacterium UBA4621
GTATATATTGTATATTTTTTGCATACACTGCATATTTCGGAGGGGACAATCCGCCGGTCTCTTGCAATGAAAAAAAATGCCGGCGGATCATTATGGCGGGGGACAGCGGGTAAGTTTTTTTTGATAATGAGAGAAGTGGAATATAATGAGGGAAGTGGAAAAATCGGCAAAAATGCAAAGTAGATATTGCAAATTCGGAATAATTATAGTAATTTTGCAGCGCGATTTGTAATGCGCAGTGCGCAATTACAGAGATATACCGTTAAACAGCATATCTTACATTATGTTAGAACCATTTTTCCGCATACACGACTATCTGGTAGAGCACTCCGAAATGCCTATCCGCCGTCTGTTGATGGACGAGATTGACTGGAATGACCGTTTGATTGCCATCAAAGGCGGTCGCGGTGTAGGGAAAACCGATTTTCTGCTTGCCCGCGCCAAAGAGATAGAGAGCCGTGAGAAGCCTTTGTACCCGGATCTGAATGCCAAGAGGCGCAAGTCGGGGGTACGGCACACGTGTCTGTACGTGAACCTGAACAATTTTTATTTCACCGAACATTCCATTGTTGAGTTTGCAGGAATGTTTGTGAAAGCGGGCGGGCATACTTTGCTCCTTGATCAGATGTTCAAGTACCCGAACTGGTCGAAGGAACTAAAAAAATGCTACGAAAAGTATAAAGACTTGCATATCGTGTTCTCGGCTTCACCCGTAATGCGGTTGATAGAGGACAACAAGGACATAGCCGACATCGTGAAGATGTACAATCTGCGCGGTTTCTCGTTCCGCGAGTACCTGAATCTTCAGACGGGTCTTACTTTCCGCCCTTACACATTGGAGGATATATTGCGCAGTCACGGTTCGATAGCCCGCGAGATATGCGAACACGTACACCCGCTGGAGTATTTCAAGGACTATCTGGAACACGGGTATTATCCCTCCTATTTAGAGCGGAAGAACTTTGAGGAGGATTTGCTCAAGACGATGAATATGATGCTGGAGGTGGATGTGCTGATGATCAAGCAGATTGATGTGGCATGCCTGCCCAAGTTGCGGCGGTTGCTCTATATTATGCTCAAGGAGACGCCTTGTGCGCTGAATGTAAGCAGTATATCGGACGAGATTGACCTGTCCCGCGCCACGACGATGAACTACATCAAGTATCTCAAGGACGCACGGTTGCTCAATCTGTTGTATATGGAGGGTAAGCAGTTCCCGATGAAGCCATCGAAGGTGTATATGCAGAATACGAATATCGCGCATATGATTGCCACGCGGGAGTTGTCTGCGCAGGATGTGTACGAGACATGTTTCTATTGCAGCCTGCACGGCGGGCATAAGGTGAATGCCACGGAGCGCAATGCGATGTTTATCGTGGACGGGAAATACTATTTCGATGTGAAGACCGATGTGCCGACTCGCGAGAGTATCCGCCCCTGTGCGGTAGGCAATATGGAGACGGGGAGGGGCAATCTGATCCCGCTTTGGCTGCTCGGATTTCTGTATTAGGAGGACCTCCCCTAAAGAGACCTCCCCTACCCCTCTTTCGTAGGGGAGCAGAACGGGGGCTTTTATAAGACCAATAGGACTAATTAGTCCAATAAGACCGATAGGGCTAATAAGACCGATAAGACAATACTACAATAAATCAACTCAATAAACTAATTACAAAAAAGATGAAAGAAAAAAAGTTTATGACGTGTGATGGTAACGCTGCTGCGGCGCATATCGCGTATATGTTCACCGAGGTGGCGGCTATCTATCCTATCACGCCGAGTTCGCCTATGGCAGAGAACGTAGACGAGTGGGCGGCTGCCGGGCGCAAGAACATGTTCGGCGAGACCGTGATGGTTCAGGAGATGCAATCGGAGGGCGGTGCTGCCGGTGCAGTACACGGTGCGCTCAATGCCGGTGCGCTGACCACTACGTTTACTGCTTCGCAGGGTCTGCTGCTGATGATTCCGAACATGTACAAGATTGCGGGCGAATTGATTCCTACCGTCTTCCACGTGTCGGCTCGTACGCTGGCAAGCCACGTGCTTTGTATCTTTGGCGACCATCAGGACGTGATGGCTTGCCGTCAGAC
>DGIN01000015.1:24190-35286 GCA_002387325.1 Bacteroidales bacterium UBA4621
GACGGTTTCCGTACCAGCCACGAGTATCAGAAGATTGAGGTGGTGGATATGGAAGACCTCCGTCCGCTGGTGGATATGGAGGCACTGCAGGAGTTCCGCGAGCGTGCGTTGAGTCCTATGCACCCTGTGATGAAGGGTATGGCGGAGAACCCCGATGTATTCTTCACCCACCGCGAGAGTTGCAACTCGTACTACGACGCTGTGGCTGACATCGTGAGCGACTATATGGACAAAGTCTCGGAGATTACCGGTCGCAAATACCGTCCGTTCAACTATTATGGTGCCGCTGATGCCGAGAACATCATCATCTGTATGGGGTCGGCTTGCGAGGCTATCCGCGAGGTAATCGACTACGAGGCTGCCAAGGGCAACAACAAGTTGGGTATGATTAACGTACACCTCTATCGTCCGTTCAGCCTGAAATACCTGAAAGAGGCACTGCCCGCTTCTGTGAAACGTATCTGCGTGCTTGACCGTACCAAGGAGCCGGGTGCCAACGGCGAACCGCTTTACCTTGATGTAAAAGACGCTCTTGACGAACTCGGATTGAACAATATCCTCGTTGTCGGCGGCCGCTACGGTTTGGGTTCCAACGATACCACGCCTGCACAGATGCTGGCTGTTTACGAGAACCTCGCTCTGCCCTGCCCGAAGAACCACTTCACTGTGGGTATCAACGATGATGTTACCTTCACTTCGCTCCCCGTCGGTGAGGAAATCGCTATGGGCGGCAAGGGTATGTTCCAGGCTAAGTTCTACGGCTTGGGTGCTGACGGTACCGTAGGTGCTAACAAGAACTCGGTAAAAATTATCGGTGATACCACCGACAAATACTGCCAGGCATACTTCTCCTACGACTCGAAGAAATCGGGCGGTTTCACCTGCTCGCACCTCCGTTTCGGCGACGAACCTATCCACTCCACCTATCTCGTTACAACACCTAATTTTGTGGCTTGCCACGTTCAGGCATACCTCCACATGTACGATGTTACCCGCGGTTTGCAGAAAGGCGGTACGTTCCTTTTGAATACCATCTGGGAGGGCGAAGAGTTGGCTAAGAACCTGCCGAACAAAGTGAAAAAATACTTCGCTGACAACAACATCAAGGTTTACTACATCAACGCTACCAAGATTGCGCAGGAGATTGGTCTGGGCAACCGTACCAACACTATCCTCCAGTCGGCATTCTTCCGTATCACGGGGGTTATCCCTGTAGAGAAAGCCGTTGAGGAGATGAAGCACTTCATCGTGAAGTCGTATGGCAAGAAGGGTGAGGATGTCGTTAACAAGAACTATGCTGCTGTGGATCGCGGTGGTGAGTACCACCTGCTCGACATCGACCCCGCTTGGTCGAACTTGGACATCAATGCTGATGTTGTTAAACCGACCGACGGCGACGATTTCATCAACAATGTGGTTCGTCCTATCAATGGTCAGGATGGCGATTTGCTGCCTGTTTCTGCATTCAAGGGCATCGAGGACGGTACATGGCCGTCGGGTACTGCTAAGTACGAGAAACGCGGTGTATCGACTTTCGTGCCGGTTTGGAACGCCGACAACTGTATCGAGTGTAACAAGTGCGCTTACGTCTGCCCTCACGCTTGTATCCGTCCGTTTGTGGCTGATGACGAGGAGGTGAAGGGTATCAACGGCGCAACGCGCGAGATGAAGGCTCCGGCTGCTCTCAAGGGAATGCACTTCCGTATGCAGGTGGGCGTTATGGACTGCCTCGGCTGCGGCAACTGCGTGGATGTCTGCCCGGGTAATCCGAAACTCGGCAAAGCCCTCACTATGGTTCCGCTCGAGGGACAAGAGGCTGAGGCTGCCAACTGGAACTACTGCGTGGAGAACGTCAAGAGCAAGCAACATCTCGTTGATATCCAGTCGAATGTCAAGAACTCGCAGTTCGCTACTCCGCTGTTTGAGTTCTCGGGCGCATGCTCGGGTTGCGGTGAGACTCCGTACTTGAAACTCATCAGCCAACTCTTCGGCGACCGTGAGATTGCGGCTAACGCTACCGGTTGTACCTCTATCTACTCGGGCTCCGTGCCTTCTACTCCTTATACTACCAACGAGAAAGGACATGGTCCGGCATGGTCGAACTCGCTGTTCGAGGACTTCTGCGAGTACGGTCTCGGTATGCAGATTGCACACCGCAAGATGCGTGAGCGTCTGGCTTCGCTGATGACCAAGGCGCAAGAGTGCACCTGCTGCTCCGACGAACTGAAGGCTATGTTCAAGGAATGGCTTGAGAACCAACAGAGTGCAGAGGTTACCAAACGTCTCTACGAACCTATGGTGGCTGCTATGGAGGCTTGCGGTTGCGACACCTGCAAAGAGATTCTCAAATACAAAGACCATATCGTTAAACGCAGCCAGTGGATTATCGGTGGTGACGGTGCTTCCTATGACATCGGATACGGCGGACTCGACCACGTCATCGCTTCGGGTGAGGATGTTAATATCCTCGTACTCGATACCGAGGTGTACTCCAACACCGGCGGACAGGCTTCCAAATCGACTCCTCTCGGTGCGATTGCCAAGTTTGCCGCTATGGGTAAGCGCGTGCGCAAGAAAGACCTTGGTATGATTGCCACCACCTATGGTTATGTCTATGTAGCGCAAATCGCTATGGGTGCCGACCAGGCACAGACCCTCAAGGCTATCCGTGAGGCTGAGGCTTATCCCGGACCGTCGCTCATCATCGCTTACGCTCCGTGTATCAACCACGGTCTGAAAGCCGGTATGGGCAAGAGCCAGGCTGAGGAGGCGAAAGCCGTTGAATGTGGTTACTGGCACTTGTGGCGTTACAACCCCGAGTTGGAGAACGAGGGCAAGAATCCGTTCTCGCTCGACTCGAAGGAGCCGCAGTGGGATAAGTTCGAAGACTATCTGAAGGGCGAGGTGCGTTTCGCTTCCGTGATGAAGCAGTACCCGACCGAGGCTGCCGACCTGTTCCGCGCTGCGCGTGACAACGCACAATGGCGTTACCGCTCCTACCAGCGTATGCTCCAGACCACTTGGCAACCCTTTAACGAGGAGTCGGAAGACAAATCCACCCAGGGCAAGTAATTCCCGCCGCAAGGATTGGTAAAAAAGAGGTTGTCTATACACAGGCAGCCTCTTTTTTTATATTACGTTTTCAATGCTTTTCCGCTGAAAACTACGGTACATACATGGTAGATACACGGTTCATTCAGCGAACCACGTAGTATCCGTAAGCACTCCTCACGTCCGGTATCCAATCACCATGCTATACCGATATACTACCCTGATTACGGATTACCATATCAGTATTCCGTATTTTATGCCGCACGTTTTTGCAACTTCATATTTTTGTAGTACTTTTGCAGTGCAAATCTAAACTGCAGACAAACTTATGCAACGAAAACGAACAATCACCATCAATCATTCATAATTAGAACTATGGTACTCGAAAAGATTAACGGTCCTCAGGACATCAAGCAACTCAGCAGCAAGGAGTTGCACATTTTAGCAGACGAGACGCGGCACTATCTGCTGCAGAAAGTGAGCGAACACGGCGGGCATATCGGTCCGAACCTCGGTATGGTGGAGGCGACGGTGGCACTGCACTACGTATTCAACTCGCCCAAAGACAAGATTGTCTTCGACGTGTCGCACCAAAGTTACCCCCACAAGATTCTCACGGGGCGCAAAGAGGCGTTTATGGACGCACGGCACTACGACGACGTGTCGGGCTACAGCGAGCCCTCGGAGAGTCCGCACGACCACTTTGTTATCGGACACCCCTCGACCAGCGTCAGTCTGGCGTGCGGACTGGTGAAAGCACGCGACTTGCAGGGCGGCAAAGAGAATGTGATTGCCATTATCGGCGACGGTTCGCTGAGCGGCGGCGAGGCATTGGAGGGCTTGGACGTGGCAGGGTCGGAACTCGGCACGAACTTTATCATCATCGTGAATGACAACCAGATGTCAATTGCCGAGAACCACGGTGGGCTGTATAAGAACCTGCAGTTGCTGCGTGAGACAAATGGCGAAGCACCCTGCAACTTCTTCCGTGCGATGGGGCTTGACTACCTCTATGTGGACGAAGGCAACGACGTGGACGCACTTATCAAGGCATTCCAACAGGTGAAGGACATCAACCACCCTATCGTGGTGCATATCAATACGCTGAAGGGCAAGGGCTATCCGTTTGCCGAACAGAACAAAGAACGTTGGCACTGGGGTATGCCTTTCGACCTCGAGACGGGCAAACCGAAGTTCCCTGCCCCCGCAGGCGAGGACTACGAGACGCTCACCGCCGAACATCTGCTTTCGCTGATGCCGTCGCACCCCGAACTATTGGCTATCACTTCAGGCACACCGGCGGTCTTCGGCTTTACGAAGTCGCGCCGTGAGCGTGCCGGCAAGCAGTTTATGGACGTGGGTATCGCCGAGGAGACGGCAGTGGCACTGGCATCGGGGGCTGCCAAACGCGGGGCGAAATCCGTGTGGGGCGTGTATAGCACGTTTATCCAGCGCACCTACGACCAGTTGCAGCAAGACCTCTGCATCAACGACACCCCCGCACTCATACTTGTTTTCGGCGGCGGTATCGAGGGTATGAACGACGTGACGCACACCTGCTTCTACGACATCCCGCTGCTGATGAATATCCCGAATCTCATCTATCTGGCACCGACCTGCAAAGAGGAGTACCTCGCTATGATGGACTGGGCAATCGCCTACCGTGAGCACCCCGTGGCTATCCGTGTGCCGCTGACCATGCACTATGCGGAAGGCACAATGCCCGATGCCCAAACAGATTGGTCTAAGCCGGCATATCAAGTGGCGCACAAAGGCAGCCAAGTGGCGATACTCGGATTAGGCGAGTACTTCCATCTCGGCGAAGAACTGCGCAAGGCGTTGCTTGCAGAGGGCGTCAATGCCACGCTTGTCAACCCACGTCTCATCACCGCTTTGGATACCGATACCCTTGACAACTTGAAAGCCGACCACAAGGTGGTTATCACCCTCGAGGACGGACAGATAGACGGTGGCTGGGGCGAGAAGATTGCCCGCTACTACGGCGACAGCGACATGCGTGTCCTCGTCCGCGGCGAGCGCAAGCACTTTGAAGACCGCTACCACGTCCCCGACCTGCTGCAAGCCAACCGACTGACCATAGAGCAGATGGTGGAGGACGTACAGACTATGCTGCGATAAACGCAGTTATGCGACAGCAGTCAAAGCAAACGCCGCTGAATTATTCAACTAAAGTCGTTACATTACACAAAAGAGACTGCCCGACATACGTTGAGCAGTCTCTTTTGTGTTTGTATTTTTCTGCAGCCCCTCTTCGGGAGGGGAGGAAAGGTCTTTAGTTCTTGAAGTGGAGTTCGCCGTCGCGGAGTTCGACAATGACGGGGCGTTTGTTGTCCACCTTGCCTGCAATGATTTGCTTGCTGAGTTCGTTGAGTACGAGCCGTTGCAAAGCACGTTTGACAGGTCTTGCACCGAACTGCGGGTCGTAACCCTCGCGGGCGATATAGTCGATAGCATCGTCGGTAACACGCAAGTCCACACCGTTTTTGAGCAACATCTTGTGAATACCCTCAATCTGCAGACCTACAATCTCGCGTATCTCCTTCTCGTTGAGCGGCTTGAACATAATGATTTCATCAATACGGTTCAAGAACTCGGGACGTATGGTCTGACGGAGCAATTCCATTACCTGTTTCTTGGTGGTGTCCTGGTCGATGCCTTTTTCTTCGTTATCACGAATGAGTTGGCTACCGAGGTTGGAGGTGAAGATAATCAAGGTGTTCTTGAAATTAACCGTCCGCCCTTTGTTGTCAGTAAGACGACCATCGTCCAGTACTTGCAGGAGGACATTGAAGACATCAGGGTGTGCCTTTTCGATTTCATCAAACAGCACCACGCTATATGGTTTGTGCCGAATGGCTTCGGTCAACTGACCACCCTCATCGTAGCCTACGTATCCGGGAGGTGCACCGATGAGTCGTGTCGCACTGAATTTTTCCTGATACTCCGACATATCAATACGGGTCATCATATTCTCGTCGTCGAAGAGATAGTCGGCAAGGGCTTTCGCCAATTCGGTCTTACCCACACCTGTAGTACCGAGGAACAAGAACGAACCTATGGGTCGTTTGGGGTCTTGCAAGCCCGCACGGCTACGACGGATAGCGTCGCTGACCGCCTCGATGGCTTCGTCCTGCCCTACGACACGTTTGTGGAGTTCCTCTTCGAGGTGGAGCAGTTTGTCGCGCTCGGACTGCATCATCTTGGTAACAGGTATGCCTGTCCAGCGTGCAACCACTTCGGCGATATCGTCTTCGTCCACTTCCTCCTTAATCATACTCTCGCCCGACATGGAATGAAGTGCGTCCTGCGCGGCTTTGATGTTGGCTTCTGCTTGCTGTATCTTGCCGTAACGGATTTCGGCTACTTTGCCGTAGTTGCCTTCACGCTCTGCCACTTCGGCTTCGTGTTTCATCTCCTCGATATGGGCTTTCTCGTTTTGGATAGTGGCTACATAGCCTTTTTCCTTGTCCCAGCGTGCTTCCATCTCGGAAGACTGTGCCTTAAGGGTCTTGAGTTGCTCCTCGATACCTTTCAGTTTCTCGGTGTCGTTCTCGCGCTTGATAGCCTCGCGCTCGATTTCGAGTTGCTTGATTTGGCGGTCGAGGTTATCCAGTTCCTCCGGTTTGGAGTCCACCTCCAAACGCAGTTTGGCAGCGGCTTCGTCCACGAGGTCAATAGCCTTATCCGGCAGATAACGGTCAGTGATATAACGTGTTGAGAGCGTTACAGCAGCGATGAGGGCATCATCCTTGATACGCACTTTGTGGTGTGTCTCGTAGCGTTCTTTCAAGCCACGGAGGATAGATATAGTGGCAGCCTCGTCGGGTTCGTCCACCATTACGACTTGGAAACGGCGTTCCAAAGCCTTGTCCTCTTCGAAATACTTCTGGTACTCGTCCAAGGTGGTGGCACCGATAGCCCGCAGTTCACCACGCGCCAGTGCCGGTTTCAGGATGTTGGCAGCATCCATTGCCCCGCTCGATTTGCCCGCGCCCACGAGTGTGTGTATCTCATCGATGAAGAGGATTATCTCTCCGGCAGCGGCAACGACCTCGTTGATAACGCCTTTGAGACGTTCTTCGAACTCGCCCTGATATTTTGCCCCTGCAATCAGTGCACCCATATCAAGGGAGTATATTTGTTTCTTTTTCAGGTTCTCGGGGACATCGCCACGTACTATACGGTGTGCCAATCCCTCGACGATGGCTGTTTTACCGACCCCCGGTTCGCCGATGAGTATAGGATTGTTCTTGGTACGGCGGCTCAATATCTGCAGCACACGACGAATCTCTTCGTCCCGTCCGATAACAGGGTCGAGTTTTCCTGCTTTTGCCCGTTCGCACAGGTTGATAGCGAACTTCTGCAGGTTCTCGTTCTGCTGTTGTTGGTTGTTGTTTGTATTCATATTGTAATCTCCTTTCTTTCTTGCTTTTTGAACGCCCGTTTTTCGCAAAGCGTTTGCCATATAGCGAACAAATACTATACCAACGTGCGGATGACTGACAAAATGACAGGAATAGCTATATGACTGCCATTCGGCAAATAAAAGGCAAACGGTGTTTACCGGGCAGTTGGCCTCCGGTGTTTCCTATGCCGCAAGCGGCAGGAAAACCGGAAGAAAACAAGGCGGAAGTTCCTCTTTGACGATGCGGGATTATAAGGAGTTCTGCTCAAGCCACCGGCTTTCGCTTCCCGTCTCCTTACGTCTCCACAAGTACACAATATTGTCATACGGTTTGTGCCAAACCGACCGCGGGCGGGGTGCCTGCGTCCCCTGCAGAAGGTTGGCGGCAACCCTTTGGTAAACGCCTTATATGGTCTGCACAATGAACCGAGTATCTACCGTGTATCAACCGTGTATGTACCGTGTATGTACCGTAGTTGATAGCATAAGGACAGCGGAGAGACAACACTGAACAACAGACAGACAACAACTAAATAACAAATGGGCAACAATAAACTAATAGACAACAACTGCTTGACGTTTCACGTCTCCACAAATGCGGCAGTTTCAATAACTTGACGATGCGGGACGCATTGTCTCCACAAACGTAGCACAGTCATACGGTTTGGTGCAAACCGACCGCGGACGATGGCGTCCGCGTCCCCGGAATGGTGTTTGCGTCCTTGGAATGGTGTCTGCGGTTTCTGAATAATGCACCATTTTTATGCGGTTGCGCTGATGTGTGGCGGAGGGGGTTGCGTATGTCGGATTTTTGCCGTAACTTTGCAAGCCGTTTTTTTACAAAGGACAAAGGACAAAGGACATTCATACTTTTCATTCAGATAAATAAAAAGACCCAAACAATATGAAGCAACACAATTTGTTATTATGGCTCTTGGTGCTCTGCGGGAGTGCGGTGAGCCTATATGCCGAGGATTGGACGCGTGTAACCGATGTGTCGGTATTGTCAGCGGGCGACCGTATCGTAATGGCTTGTCCGAGCAAGGGCGTCGCTGCCGGTGAGTTGAACGCAAGCAAGAAGATACTGACGAGCGTAGCCGCCACTTTTTCGGAAGACGAGTCGATAATGACCTCGGAGGGGAATGCACAGGTGTTTATCCTTGGCGGCAAGAACGGTGCATGGACGTTAGCGAATGCATCGGGGCAACTGCTCAGTGCTTCGGGAACGAAGAGTGTAGGTTACGGTCTGACCACCGATACATGGGCTATCTCGGTGGACGACAACGGTTTGGCCACCGTGCAATGCACGAGTACCGGTTATGGACGTTTCTTGTACAATGTAAACAGTCCGCGTTTCACCACCTACACGAGCAAGACAACGAAGGTAATGCTTCTGCCTACACTCTACCGCAAGAGTTACAAGGAGTATCATTTCGAGTACCAGGGTTATACGGAGAAGACGACTCATTGCCAAGAGTACGCTTATGCAGAGGGTACACAGATAACGCTTTCGAAGGGCAAGCCTACCAAAGAAGGCTATATGTTTGCAGGATGGTTGTTCGGCGACAAGACGTACCAACCGGGGGAGGTGTTTACGATGCCTGCCGAAGACGTGTCGCTGGTAGCACAATGGAAAAGCGGCGAGACCGGTTTGCGCGAGACGGAGACGGCTGCAAAGGCAAAGAAGGTGCTGCGGGATAACACTCTCTATATAGAGAAAGACGGAAACTTGTATGATGTATTAGGAAACAAACACTGATTATGAAAAAGCGAATTATTCTTTCGGTTCTGGCACTTGCCACTGCCCTTACGATAGATGCCGTACCTGCTTACCGCGGTTGGCAGACCAGGACTCAGCCCGACGGCACGACTATACAGGTGCGTCTGAACGGCGATGAGGTGTATCACTATTTCACCAACACAAAGGGTGATATCGTGCGTATGGATGCGGACGGCTATTGGCGTGTGGTAGAGAAACAACCGACGGCGGAGACTATCCGTGCACGGCGTGCAAAAGCGCATCGCCAGCCCCGCCGTGTTGGCGGCATCAACTTGGCCCCGCGCGGGTTGTTTATTTTAGTGAATTTTGCCGACACCAAATACCTGTCGAGCAATACACCGGCACAGATGGACTCAATGATGAACGCTGTGAATTACACGTATGGCAGTTCGTACGGGTCGGCACGGAAATACTTTATCGACCAATCGAACGGGGCATATACACCGACGTTTGATGTGGTAGGTCCCGTAACACTCACCAAACAGGCATCTTATTACGGCAAGAATGATGCGGATGGAAACGATATGTGTCCCGGCGATATGGTGATAGAGGCATGCAAGTCGGCCAAATTGCAGTTTGGTGTGGACTTTACGCAATACGACAATGACCACGACGGGGAGGTGGATTTTGTATATATCATCTATGCAGGCAAGGGTGAGGCTGACGGAGGAGATGCCAATACAATATGGCCGCACAACTGGAACATCGAGTCGGCAATCTATTACGGCAACTGCACCTATACGGCAGCGGAATGTAAGGTGGACGGACTGAGTATCAACAACTATGCCTGCTCGGGCGAGTTGAATGGTCAAACGGGAAGCCGCAACGGTATCGGTACGCTTTGCCACGAGTTCGGACACGTATTGGGACTGCCGGATTTCTACGATACCGACTATGGAAGTAACTATACTAACGGAAGGACACCCGGCGATTGGGATATAATGGATAGCGGCAGTTACAACGGCGACGGTTGCTGTCCGCCGAACTACAGTGCGTTTGAGAAGTATTTCTTCGGTTGGGCAGCCCCGATCAATCCCGGTGCGGACGGGCAGGGATTGACGCTTTACCCCGCAGGCGATGCGCAATACCAAGCCTATCAAGTGAATGCATCGGGGGCGTTGCAGGCGGTGACGACTGAGGGACTGAACTACTACATCGAGAACCGGCAGCAGACGGGTTGGGATCAGTATCTGCCCGGACACGGAATGATTGTATGGTATGTGGACTATAGCCAGACGGCGTGGGACAACAACGAACCGAATAATACAGCCTCTTACCCGCGCTATACCGTGGAGTCAGCAAGCGGATATACCACGGGCATCGGAAAGGCACGCGACCCGTTCCCCGGTACAGGGGGTGTTACTTCGTGGACAAAACTATCGGGTACACCGCTGAAAGATATCCGGGAAGAGAACGGCGTGATTATGCTCACCTACAAGGATGTGTTCCTTGGTTATACGGTGAACTGGGTAGCCGACGGGGAGACGGTGGAGAGCAAGGTGTACAAGGAAGCGGGTTCACCGCTCGAGATGCCTACGGCTACGGTTACGCCCTGCGAGGGAATGCGCCTGATTGGCTGGACGACCGAGGCGGATTATCACGACCCGTTTGTGCTGCCCGATGACCTATTTACGGATGCCACAGGCAAAAACGTAAACAATCATACTACGTATTACGCGGTGTTTGAGTAGTTTTTGGAGCGGGAAACGTGCATTTTTCTTAGGACATATAATTAGCCATTAATTTAATTTTTAGGAACAAATACACGAAAAATTAAATCAAAAATTATCAAATAGGGTATATCTACCCTCCATAGAAAGCCATATCGGATATCGGCTT
>DGIN01000015.1:35356-44113 GCA_002387325.1 Bacteroidales bacterium UBA4621
GCCGATATCCGATATGGCTTTAATACGGGCATTTATGGAGATTACCCCAAAGCGGTTTGCGTATTCGGGGAAAAATGTGTATCTTTGCACGTTTATTTTGGATTTTCAGACAGATATGACAGATATGAAGTATAATTGGACATTTGCTAATGTAGGCGGGACAACCCGCGTAAAGATTCAGTCGGGCGAGGATATTCGGCACTTGGGGGAGTTGGATCAGAAGATGTGGACGGTGCTTTCCTGCCCGACCACGGGTTTGGAGATAAATGAGGAAAGCCTGCAACTGATAGACACGGACGGCGACGGCAAACTGCGTGTAAAAGAGGTGGTGCAGACCGCCGATTGGTTGTGTGCCGTGCTGCACAACCCCGACAGCCTATTGGCAGGCAAAGCCGAGGTGGCACTGGCGAATATAGCCGATGAGACACTGCTTGCCGTTGCGCGGGAAGTGGCGGACGGCAAGGAGACGGTTACGCTGACAGATGTGGATGCGGCTATTGCGGGCGTTACGATTGACGCCCAAGCGATACCCGAGGCACCTTTTGCCGCCGATGTGATTGCGGCATACAAAGCCAGACAGGCGGAATATGCCGCCTACTATGAGCAGGAGAAACTGCAGCAGTTGGGGCTTGCCGCCATAGCCGAAGATACACCCAAGCCGGGAATGTCGGAGGCGGATTTTGCCGATATGGGAGCAAAGATTGCCGCTTATGAAGCAGGTGCGGCTGCTGCGAATGATGCGAATGCAAAGGCACTGGCAGCCGCACGAGTGAAGTATGTGCCATTGCGCAAGTTGCTGGTTCTCAGTCGTGATTTCTACCGTCTGCTGCGCAACTTTATTACTTTTGAGGATTTCTACGACAAGAACCAGACCGTCAAGGCGATTTTCCAGGCAGGTACGCTTATTATAGACCAGCGTGCCTGCTCGCTGTGCGTGCGTGTGAACGATATGGCAAAGCAGAACGCCCAAGCGGGGTTGAGCGGTATGTACTTGATTTACTGCGGCTGCGAGAGCAAGAAACTCGGCAAGAAAATGCAGATTGCGGCAGCGATGACCGTGGGTGGAATACGCAATTTATCTGTGGGCAAGAACGCCCTGTTCTATGACAACGAGGGGAACGACTGGGATGCAGTGGTAACAAAGATTATCGACAACCCGATTTCCATCAGTCAGGCATTTTATAGCCCGTACCGCAAGTTCGGCGCATGGGTTACGGACTTGATCAACAAGTCGGCAGCCGAGAAAGACAGCAAAGTTTTCTCGGAGGCGACGGCAAAGGTGCAGGAAAATGCGGGGAAGACATCGGCAGAAGGCGAGAAACCGAAAGTACAGGCGTTTGATATAGCGAAGTTTGCCGGTATCTTTGCCGCTATCGGTATGGCAATAGGCTATATAGGGGCGTTCTTCACAAGTGTGATAGGTGGTTTCGCAGCACTCAAATGGTGGCAGGACATCTTGGCGGTATTGGGTATTGTGCTGGTTATCAGCGGTCCGTCGATGTTTTTGGCGTGGACGAAACTGCGCAAACGTAATCTTGCGCCGGTGCTGAATGCGAATGGTTGGGCAATCAATGCAGAGGTGATGGTGAGTGTGCTGTTCGGTGCAACGCTTACGCAGCAGGCACAGTTCCCGATGTTGCAGTTGGTTGACCCGCTGGCAAAGAAAGGTATACCTGCGTGGAAAAAATGGCTGATTTCCATTGCGTTCGTATTAGTGGTGCTGCTCGGCTTGTGGCTCGGTAACCTGCTTAATTGGTGCAAACTGCCCAGTCCGCTGCCTTGCTTCCACAAAGAGCAGGCGGAAGAGGTAGCGGTAACTCCCGCAGCAGAAACACCCGCTGAAGTAGTTGTAACAGAGGAGGGCGCAAAATGAGATACAATGGGCAATGCACAATGCACAATGGGCAATGCACAATGGGCAATGTACAATGGGCAATGGTTATTTTGTTACTACTATTATTAGTCCCTATTTCCGCTTTTGCACGTCGTCCGAACAAGCGAGTTGCACCGGTGCCTGCGGATACGGTTTCGGTGGCAGCAGCCGATACATCGGACTTGCTGGACAGCGAGGGCGACGAACCCGAGTCATTGGACGATATAGAAGTGGAGAATGTAGGTATTCCCGAATGGCTGCAAACACACATATCGGGCGATACGCTGTTTGTGGCGTGTGCACAGGATATGCTGCCACGGCGTTTGGTGGTAATGACCAATGACGGTGAGTGTCTATACAAACTGTTGCCCGCTATGATGGGGGAACTGACGCAAATGCCGCACCCCGCAGACAGTATCTATAAACATATCTGGACCTCGGCGCGGGTGAATCCGTACGGTACGCCTATCGATTCGCTGCGGGACAGTATCCTGATAGATATGCGGGGATTCCGTATGCCGGTAACAAGTACGCCTGTTCCCGAAGGGCAACGCCCTTTGCGCGGATACGTGACCTCGAAGTTCGGTTTCCGCAAATACCGTTTCCACTATGGTACGGATGTGAAAGTGCAGATAGGCGATTCGGTGCGTGCATCGTGGGACGGGCAAGTGCGTATTGTGGGTTGGGACCCGCGCGGGTACGGCTACTATGTTGTTATCCGCCACCCTAACGGTTTCGAGACTGTCTATGGGCATCTCTCGCGCCCGTTGTTCGATGAGGGGGAGGCTATCTATGCGGGCGAGGTGCTCGGTTTGGGCGGCAACACGGGGCGCAGCACGGGCAGCCACCTGCATTACGAGATACGTTATCTCGGCAATGCTATCAACCCCGAATTACTGGTTGATTTTGCCAAAGGCGAGGTGCGCTATTCCGATACTTACCTGCTGACAAAGAAAAGCACTTTCGGGCACAGTACGGAACTGAAAGCCGCCCAACAAGCGCAGTACCACCGTGTCCGTCAAGGCGATACTCTCGGTGCTATCGCCCGCAAGTATCATACCTCTGTGAGGGCACTATGCCGTATGAACCGCATCAAAGAGACTTCGCTGCTGCAGATAGGGCAGCGTATCCGTGTGCGGTAGGTTTTGCAAACGTTTATTAACGTGAGTTCGAAACAATAAAAACTCATAAAACAAGACATACAAAACCTTTTTTACGGCACAATATGTGCTATGCTTAGAAAAAACAGTATTACACAGAACCGGGGGGGGCTGATAAGTCTAAGAAACAGCGAAAAAACAAACAAGTCTGACGACTTGACCGCGGACGCGGGCGTCCGCGTCTCTGACCAGACGGTATATTTTACGAAAAAAACGACATCAAAAAAGAGACTGCCTACACTTGTCTGGCAGTCTCTCTTTTTATCTTTTAACAAGCCCCAAAGTGCGGTGTTAGAACTTGTAGCGTACACCGAGGGTGATACCGGTATAAAGACCGTAGCCATAGAACCCTGCGCCACCATTGCCGAACCATGCGCCGATGTTAGGACGGTAGTCGAACGACAACTCCAGCGGGAACCAGAAATCATAAGCCACACCGCAGTGACCTACCACACCTGCATACCCCGTACCGCTCCACCAGAAGCCTGCACCACCACCGACACCAAGGCACCAGTTCCACTCACCTTTGTTGTTCCAAGGGATGGAAGTGTTGAACGGGTTAATCCAGTCGTAGGTACAAGTAGCACCGATACCCCAAGCAAAACCAGGGAACTCAACTGCCAAGTCAATCATATTGGCAGTGCCCAGATTGTGCTGATACGACACGGAAAGACCATAACCTAAGTTAGCACCGACTGCACGGGGTTGTGCCGATGCGCTTGCAGCGCACACTACTGCCACTATGGCAGCGAGAAAGAGTTTCTTTTTCATTGTATATATGTTTAATGAGTTGTCTGTATATGTAACGAACCTGTTTGCGGAGCAATAAGCATGATGTCTCCTGACTAACCGGCGGCAAAGGTACACCAAAAACCGCAGACACCGGTTTCAAAAAGCCAAAAAGCGTGTTTCAAAAAAGGAAAAAACACTGCTTGCCTCTGCAAATTGAAACCTTGATTGTGCAAAACCGATTTTTTGAGTCAAACGCTATTCCGTACCGCATTTTTTTTGTATCTTTGCGGCATAATTTGCCTTTAACCAATACACTATAAAATTATGACAATGCAAAAAAGTCCACTGCAGATTGCCCGTCAGAGTTACAAGCCGAAGATGCCTGTAGCGTTGCGAGGTGCAGTCCGCCTTGTAGAAGGCGAGAAAACACAATCGGTTGCCGACCAAGCGGAAATCAAAGAACTGTTTCCCAACACATACGGTCTGCCTATTATCACGATGGAGCCCGCTGAAGGTGTTGACAAGGCAGCAGAGCCGTTCAACGTAGGTGTGATTCTTTCGGGAGGTCAGGCTCCCGGCGGACACAACGTCATCAGCGGTTTGTACGACGGACTGAAAGCCCTTAACCCTGAAAACAAACTCTACGGTTTCTTGGGCGGACCGAGCGGCTTGATTGATGGGAAATATACTTTGTTGACAGGCAATGTGATTGATGACTACCGCAATACCGGCGGTTTTGACATCATCGGTTCGGGGCGTACCAAATTGGAAGAGACCTGGCAGTTTGACAATGGTATAGAGATTTGCAAGAAACTCGGTATCAAGGCTATCGTGATCATCGGTGGTGATGATTCGAACACCAACGCCTGCGTTTTGGCAGAGTACTACCTGCAAAAGCAGTGCGGTATTCAGGTCATCGGTTGCCCGAAAACCATTGACGGCGACCTCAAGAACGAGATGATTGAGACCTCTTTCGGTTTCGATACCGCCTGCAAGGTATATAGCGAATTGATTGGCAATATCCAGCGTGATGCCAACTCGGCAAAGAAATACTGGCACTTTATCCGTCTGATGGGTCGCTCGGCAAGCCATATCGCCCTTGAGTGCGCATTGCAGAGCCAACCGAACATCTGCCTGATTTCGGAGGAAGTGGAGGCCAAGAACCTGACTCTGAACGACATTGTAGAGCAGATTGTGGAGGTTATCGTTGACCGTGCCAACTCGGGGCTGAACTTCGGAACAGTACTGATACCGGAAGGTCTGATTGAGTTTATCCCCGCTATGCGTGTGCTGATTCAGGAACTGAACGACCTGCTCGCACAGAACGAGGAGTTCGCTTCATTGGAAGGCGATGATGCGAAACGCGAGTATGTGAAATCGATGCTTACTCCTGCTTCGTGCGAACTCTACCGCTCGCTGCCGAAGGGTATCGCACGCCAACTGACCCTCGACCGCGACCCGCACGGAAACGTGATGGTAAGCCAGATTGAGACCGAGAAACTGCTTATTGAGATGGTCAGCAAACGTTTGGCCCAACTCAAAGCCAACGGTACCTACAAGGGCAAGTTCTCCGCGCTCAACCACTTCTTCGGTTACGAAGGACGTTGCGCTATTCCGTCGAACTTCGATGCCGACTACTGCTACTCTATCGGTATGACGGCGGTACACCTTATCGCAGCAGGCAAGACGGGTTATATGTCGCTTGTGCGCAACCTGACCAAACCCGCTTCGGAATGGATTGCCGGCGGTGTACCTATCACGATGATGATGAATATGGAAAAACGTAACGGAAAGATGAAACCTGTTATCCAAAAGGCATTGGTTGACCTCAACGGCGCACCGTTCCTTTACCTGAAGGCACACCGTGCCGAGTGGGCAGATGTCAATACGAGTTACATCTATCCGGGACCTATCCAGTACTATGGTCCTGTTGAGGTATGCGACCAACCAACCCACACCCTGCGTCTCGAGCGTGGCAAGTAAGATAGCGGTTTTTAGAAAGAAAAATCGGCTCTTCTGCAAAAGCAGTGGAGCCGATTTTTTATACTTAAAGACTTTAAGGAATTTAGTGACTCTAATGTCCTAAATGACTTTAATGACCTATAATAAAAAAAGAGGATTGTCATCACGACAACCCAATCTTTTACTTAACCTTAAATCTAATACCATGAAAAACACGGTGCAAAGATACGGCATATTTTTGATACTGCCAAATAATTTGCAAGAAAAATATGTTTTATAGCATATTTTTGATAATTTTGCAAAGTGTGCTTTGCAAAATGCGGACTATTGGCACTCAATCTACATTCCACCGCGGGAAGATAGTCGGTGTCTGCCACGTGCGGAGCGAGAGACGCAAAGGGAAAATATAGCGGTAGGCTTTTTCCCAACCGTTCGGTGCGGGGTCGGGGACGATACGGGAGGCAAGCAGAGAGTAGTCCTTGTTGGAAACGGCATAATAGCGCGTATCGTTGGCGGTGAAGATACGTATTGTCCAGTCGTGCATGTTGCCCATAATGAGGACAGGCATAGTCTGCGGGTTATATTCGGGTATGTCTATATGGTTGATGCTGAGTGTTTTGGTGTCAATGGAGTATAGTTGATTTCCTGTAGAGACTAGAAAACCGATTTGCCGACGGTTGTCAAACTCGGTAACGAAGAGTGTCTGCGGGCATATGCTGTCGGGCAAAGCAATATCGCGCACGACAGGGCTGCCTTTAATCATACGCAGGTTAAACACTTTGCCCTGACTGTCGGCAAGCAGATAGCCGTTGTCGTAGGCTTTTCGTACGGACGGATTGCCTGCTATAAGACGGATAGGGAATGTGCAGCCGTGTGCTTGCAGAACAGAGTTGAACATCGCCGATTTCTCCTTGTTTATAGTGTTGGTCTCTGCTGTAATAAACTCCAGACCGTTGTCCGTGAGGCGAAAGACATCATCGGGCAGTTGCAAATCGACACGCCCGGACTCTGCATCCAGCAGTTCGTAGAGCGGTGTGCGCGGTTTGTTGATTTGTGCGGGGCTTGTCTTGAAGGTGAAACTCTCTCGGCGCAGGATTTTGCTGTCCACCACTTCTCCAAACAGCGTGTCTGGCATACGTCCGTCGGCTACCAGTTGGCGGTAGAAGAAATATGGCATGAGGGAGTCGGCTTCGGCGGCAGAGAAACGGTTGCCGTTGAAATCGCAGAAGCCGTTGGCATCACGGGTAATAAAATCATTGGTGTACGGGCAGTAATAGATGAACCCCTCGTTGCCGGATGCCGGCATCAAGAATGAGTAGAGCCACGGGAGCACCCACATCAGCAGCACAACCGCCACTGCGATGACAAAGCCTTTGTATATCGTTAATGCGTTGAATTTCATATAACAATCTCCTAATTCATAGTTCACAATTCATAATTAAATCCATAATTATCAAAGTCCTTTTCCCTCTTTGAAGCGTGCTATACTGAGCATAGGCAGCCCTGCAAAAAGAACGGTGAATACAGCGAGTACAGGCAGGAAGGCATTGTAGGTCTCAGGCATAATGGTGATATAGAACATCCGCAGGCACACAGCGGCAAACAGCATTTCGGGGATACGCATCCGCCACGTGGGTTCGAGTACAATCCATACGGTAAATATATAGGCTTGTATTCCAGCCACGTACCAAATCAATACGGTCAGGAATATATGCCGCAACATCTCAGCGGGCAGCCAAATCCGGAAGACGGCATAGCATACGCCGAGATTGAGCAGTAAAAGTGCGAGCATAATGATTGCTCCGTACAGCACCATTGCCCCGATGGATTTCCAGTTTTCGACAGGCAGGTGCAGTGTGAGTTTGATACGTTTTTGCAGCATTTCCGGGAGCATCTGTGTGCAGCCGAGCAGGATACCCGCAATAAGCGGTACGAACTCAAGCAGTTCCAATAGCAGTGTGTCGCGTCCGAGTAGGGTGTCCCATACGGGCATCACGCCGTTGACGGCTATGAGCCGGTGCGCATCAATCAGCAGGTAGGCGCATAGTCCGAGCGAGGCGGCAAAGATGAGTATCACAGCCATGCGTGTCTTGAGCCACTCTTTGAGAAATATACTTCGTAGCATAATTTACAAATTTACAGATTGTTCAATACTTGCCTGTCATTTCGATGAAGGTGTCTTCGAGCGTCATAGTAGGTGTAATCAGTTCGCTGACGGGGCATTGGCACAGGATTTTGCCATAGTCCATAATGATACAGTCGTCCACCAGCCGTTCCAGGTCCTGAATGATATGGGAGGTAAGAAAGACGGTTTTGCCTTTGGATTTGCAGAAATCGCGGAGGTATTCGACGAACAGGCGTCGGTATCCGGGGTCGAGTCCGAGCGAGAAATCGTCGAGGATGAGCAGTTCGGGGTCTTGCGCCATAAGCAGTCCGAGTGCCACTTGCGAGCGTTGCCCGTTGGACATCTGGCTAAGGTGCTGATAGTCTTTGACGTGCAAGAGGCGCATCAGTTCGTAATATGCATCTTTGTTCCAGCGCGGGTAGAAGGGCGCATAGAAGCGTTCAATCTGCTGTATGGTCATAAACGAGTACTGCACATGTCCCTCGAGAAGCAATCCGATACGCTGCCTTACGTGTGCGGGCATCGTGCGTGTGTCGTAGCCGAGCAGGCGGCAGGTACCGGACGCCGGACGTATAAACCCGCTCAGGATATTGATGGTAGTGGTTTTGCCCGTGCCGTTTTTGCCGAGCAGTCCGAGAATGCGCCCTTTTGGGACGGTGAAACTCAGGTCTTTGTATATGAGCCGTTTGCCGTAATAATGGGTAACGTGGTCATATTCTATCATAGGTTCGTTTTCAGCCATAGACATACGTTTAGTTCAGTTTGCAAAGGTACGTAAAATTTCCGAGATACACAAGATTATGCAGTTTATGCAGTGATTGCAGTGCATAAAGTGTATAAAAAAGGGGCTTATCGTATCGAAAAAAGCCTTTTCTTTCTACGTCCTTTCTACGTCCTTTCTACGT
>DGIN01000051.1:0-1632 GCA_002387325.1 Bacteroidales bacterium UBA4621
AAACGAGTGTGGTACCGGTAGCGTCTGCCACATAGATATTAGCACCATCAGCATAAACCACGGTTACTTCGTTCAAGAAGATGGCATCACCATCTTTAGCGGCATTGGCATCGGCGCAGGTCATCAACTTTTGTGCCGTGTAGGTCTTTTCTGCCACCTCGCTGGCTTTCTTGGTGGTTGCATTGTAGGCGATAGCCTTAACCGTTTTGGTCTCCGTCAATGTGAAAGGAGCGGTGTACTTGGTGGAAGCGGTGGTGGGGTCTGTGCCGTCCAGCGTGTAGTAGATGTCCAAGCCTTCACCGGCAGCCAACGTAACCTCTACAGAACCTACAAAATCACCGTCTGCAGGAGTGAAAGTGGGTTTGTCAATGGCATCGGGGTCTGCTGATTCATACGTAAACACCACCTTGGTAATTTGCATATTTTTAGCGTTTGTTACTTTGATAGTGTATGTATTGTCAGCGGCTTGCTGTGCAGCGGGGATGTCAAAGGTATATGTTCCTTGTGCGCCTGTTTGAGCATCACCAATCTGAGTGGAGTTTGCAGAAAATGTCCATGTAACGGCAGTAGACGCACCTTTATTGCCGGTTATGGCAACCGATGTAACGTTTTTGTTCAGGGAGTTGAAAGTGAGGGTAGCACCCGACTCACCGAATATAAGGTATGTACCCCCGAACTTGTGTCCGCTATTATTTTCTCCAAACGAAATAGAGTAACCATCTGCGTTAGTGTACGTTGCAGCGGTCTTCGTGTAGTCGGTTGGCAGTTTCCAACCGTTTGTTGTGAAGTCATACGTAACTTCTGCCGCGAATGACAGTGTGCATGCCATCAGTGCGGCGAAAAAGATAGATAATCTTTTCATAATGAAATAATTTTTAGTGAATAGTTTTTGTTTTATTTTGATGATTACATCATTCCGTGGTTGTGGTTGTGCGGAGTTGTGGTTGGTCGGCAGGCGGGAGGTAGTCTTTCGCTTTGCCCGGTGAAATGACGGGGTGTCCTGTCTGCTCCTCTATACGCCTGCGGGCTTAGCCTGCTCAGAGTCCCATATGGTGCGGACTTTGCGGTCTTCGAAGAGTTGTATTTGCTGTTCGTGGCTCATAGTATTTTATCGTTTGCAAAATTACGACTAATATCCGACACTTGCAAATAAAATCTGCAAATTCATAAAAAAATAACATCGGTTTGTCGCCAAGTACCGGATGCCGGGTAAGCACTACAAAGAAGGGCGTTTGCCATAGTGGAGACACCAAATGTCATGCTGCAAGGGATAGAAAAATAGAAGGAAATAAAAACAAACGCTATTTTTTTGACGACGCGGGACGCGGCGTCTCCATAAGCACTGTATAGTCATACGGTTTGTAACCAAACCGACCGCGGACGAGGCGTCCGCGTCCCCTGTGATGTCATTTGTTACAAAAACTCCAATAAAATAATCAGGGCAACCGCATCAAAACCCTATGATGGTTCTGAGTAAACCGGTGCCTGCCAATATCTGTACAGGATAGTTTGTTCTCACTCTTTGCAAATACATATTATCCTCACAAAAATATACACTTTATGCAATCTCGATACCTCCATATATCCATTACGTAGAAAAGACGTAGAAAAGACGTAGAAAGGACGTAGAAA
>DGIN01000051.1:1690-8369 GCA_002387325.1 Bacteroidales bacterium UBA4621
CTGCTTTTTATGCACTTTATGCAATACAATCATTGTATAAACTGTATAAATTGCTTTGATGCGGTGCCCATGTATGGAAGTACAGGAGTTGCATATACTTGTAATATATTTTGTAGAGAATACTTTTTTGAGAAAACTGATACCTCTATGTGCGGATTTTGCTGAGAAAAAGACAAAAAAATTTGCCTATATGGATAATTTATAGTAACTTTGCACGATTTTTCGCATAGAGTAGGCTTGTTTCAGCCATGGGTTGGTATTATATACTGCTGAATATCAGCAGTATAGTGTGTACGCAAAAATGTAGAAAAATGTGGCGCGGTATAGAAGTGTATGGGGTATAGAAGCGTACGGTGAGTAGGGGGACGGTGAGTCGAGGGGAGGATGTTCGGTTGGGAAAATAATAAAATACAATACTAAAATGTCAAAGATTTGTCAAATTACAGGCAAGAAAGCCATGGGTGGATGCAATGTGTCTCACTCAAAACGTCACACGAAGAGGACGTTTGATGTGAACCTGTTCCGCCGCAAGTTCTACTGGGTAGAACAGGACACATGGATCGAGTTGAACGTGAGTGCAGCCGGTCTGAGAACAATTAACAAAATCGGTTTGGATGCCGCTCTGAAGCATGCAGCCGAGAAAGGGTATCTTTACGAATAATTAAGGAGGAAAAACAATGGCAAAGAAATCAAAAGAAGCACGCGTTCAGGTAATTCTTGAATGCACGGAGCAAAAAGCCAGCGGTGTTCCCGGTATGTCGCGTTACATTACCACAAAGAACCGCAAGAACACTCCTGATCGTCTGGAACTGAAGAAGTACAATCCCTATTTGAAGAAATACACTATTCATAAGGAGATTAAGTAATTAACCCGTAATTAGAAAGGCTTAGAACTATGGCAAAGAAAGCGGTCGCTACCTTCAAAACCGACAATTCCGGTCGTGCACACAGCAAGTGCATCAAGATGGTGAAATCCCCGAAGACGGGTGCATATTTCTTCCAGGAGGAGATTGTCCTCAACGAGAATGTGAAAGAGTTTTTCAAGTAAAAAGAAATACCGGCAAGCAAAAGACGGCTATCCTGTTCGGGTAGCCGTTTTTGTGTTGCACATATCGCAGAATGTTTGTATCTTTGCAGCAAAATAATCATGGCTATGCAACTCCATAAAATCATAGAGGCGATACGCCCTTTGCGCACAGAGGGGCAACTGCCCGACGACTATCCCATTGACTACCTGCTTACCGACAGCCGCCTGTTGAATGTGTATCCTGCGCAGACGCTGTTTTTTGCGTTCCGCACAGAGAAGGATGACGGTGCGAATTATATCCGCGAGCTGCAAGAAAAAGGGATTCGCACGTTTGCCGTTACAGAGGAACAATACACACGACAGGCATTTCCCGTTCAGCAGTCGTTGTTTCTGATAGTGCCGGATGTGTTGCAGGCTCTGCAGGATTTGGCGGCTTACAAGCGTTCTCTGTATCATTGTCCGGTTATCGGTATCACGGGGTCAAACGGCAAGACGATAGTGAAGGAGTGGCTGTACCAACTGTTGCGGAATGATTACCGCATCACCCGTTCCCCAAAGTCGTATAATTCGCAGATAGGTGTTCCCCTGTCGGTCTGGCAGATGAACGACCGGACAGAACTGGCAATCTTTGAGGCGGGTATATCGCAGCCGGGGGAGATGGTCCGGCTGGAGCGGATAATCCGCCCTACAATAGGGGTGATTACATATATCGGTGCGGAACACGGTGAGAATTTCCCCTCGATCGCTGCCAAACGGGCGGAGAAGATGCTTTTGTTCAAGCATTGTCCCGTAGTGATAGAAGACCCCACCCATCAGAATGTGCGTACGTGTGCAGCGGTGATGCGTGCACTCGGTTATGACGAGGACACTATTGCCGAAAGGATCTTGCACCAGACCCATGAGACGGTAATGCAAATCAATCTGACCGCATTGGTGAACAATGTGCGCTATTACCGTTCGCTGCTCCGTCCCACCACAAAACTGACCTGTATGGTGAAGGCTTTTGCCTACGGTGCGGGCAGTGTGGAAGTAAGCAAAGCCCTCCAAGAGAGCGGTTTGGCGGATTATCTGGCAGTGGCGGTCGCCGATGAAGGACTTGAACTCCGCCGTGCGGGTATCCATCTGCCGATTATCATTATGGACCCGGAGGTGGCGGCTCTTGACCTTATATTAGAGAACAATCTACAGCCGAACATCTATTCGTTCCGGTCTCTGGAGAATATCATTGCGGCAGCCCAAGCGAAAGGATTGGAGAATTATCCGATTCATATCAAGATTGACTCGGGTATGCACCGTCTGGGGTTTTATCGTGAGGAGATTCCGAACCTGCTCCTCAGTCTGAACAGTCAGAAAGCCGTGCGGGTAGAGAGTGTGTTCTCTCATTTTGCGGGGAGTGATGAGGCGCAATTTGATGATTTTACGCGCCGGCAGGCGGAGTATTTCAATGATTGTGCCGAGACACTTAAGGCAGGTCTGGGCTATCCGATAATGAAACATATCTGCAACTCGGCAGGCATAGAACGTTTTCCGCAATATCAGTACGATATGTGCCGTTTGGGTATCGGCCTGTACGGCATATCGTTTGCGGGGGCGAAACTGCAGAATGTGTGTACACTGCGTACCACTATTCTGAGTCTCAAGACCGTAGGTGCGGGTGAGACGATAGGTTACGGGCGGCATACCACACTTACCGAACCGCGGCAGATTGCCGTTATCCCTATCGGTTACGCAGACGGTTTTGACCGCCGTTTCTCCAACTATGGCGGTGAAGTGATTGTCCGCGGGCAACGCTGTCCCGTAGTTGGCAATGTGTGTATGGACCAGGCAATGGTGGACGTTACGGGCTGTGATGCACAGGTAGGCGATGCGGTTGAGATTTTCGGAGACCACTTGCCTTTGGAGGAACTGTCCGACAAACTCGGTACTATCCCGTACGAGGTACTTACATCCGTCTCACGCCGTGTACAACGCGTGTATTTCTACGAATAAAGATTATAGGCCTTCATAGAAACAAGCGGGGGAAGATGACGGGTATTCAATGTACAGACCTTAGTATCGGATATGGCACACACGTTGTGCAGTCCGGTCTTACGTTTGCTTTGCAGCGCGGGGAGATGGTGTGTATGTTAGGTAGGAACGGTTGTGGCAAATCGACGCTCTTGCGCACTCTTGCAGGATTGCAACCGTCTCTCGGCGGCACATATACCATCTGCGGTACAGCGGCGCAGACAGACACAGCCCGCCGTATAGCCCTCGTCTTGACAGAACGGCTCAGTCTTGAAAACACCACCGTACACGATGTGGTGGCAATGGGACGCTATCCCTACACCTCTTTCTTGGGAGGTTTGTCCGATGAAGACGAAAAGATTATCGTCCGGGCGTTGGAGGCTGCTGGGCTGGCGACCGATGCACAGACATTCTTCAACAGCCATTCCGATGGTGAGAAGCAGCGTGTATTGATAGCCAAAGCCCTTGCACAACAGACGCCGGTCATATTACTGGACGAGCCAACCGCACACTTGGATCTTCCCAACCGTATCTGCACGCTTCAACTTCTGCGCTGTCTTGCGCACGAGCAGAACAAATTGGTGCTTATCTCCACCCACGAATTAGATCTTGCATTATCATTATCCGATCGTATCCTTTTGATGACCCCGGAACAGGGGATTGTGCTGGGTACAGCCGCTGCACTTCGTGAAAGCAATGCTTTTAATCCCGCTTTTGGTATGGATATATTCCATCCGTTAGACAATTTCTCTTAAGTTGCTTTTTATATTTTCTGAGGGCTGCGGAACGTAAGTGCCGTTAGTGGCTGAATTGGTATGCAAGAATAATGAGATGGTTGTACTTGTAGGTATTGGTGATTTCCACATTGCCCGACTTGCGCTTGATGTTGAGGTCGCGCTCGTAACCATAGTCGAAGCGGTAGGAGAGCGAGAGGCTGTTGCATTTGTCGATACGCCAGCGCATACCCACTTCGGGACGGATGCGGGTGATATACTGCCCGTACTGCTTTGTGCCGCAGGCATTCAAATAGTCGGTAGGCGCATTGAGCGAATTGGCAAACTCGATGCCTACGTGGAACTTCAGTGGTTTGGAAAACATGGAATAGGTGGCTTGCAGACGATGGCGCATAGTGAGGTCGATGGCGTTCTTCTCGTCGGGGTTGACGGAGTCGGTGCGGCAGTCCATCAGCAACCTCTCGCGCAGGGAGAGTTTCCAACGATTGATTTCCACTTGCCCCGTGAGATTGAGGAAAGCACGGTGGCGGATGTACTCGTTGGGGTCAGTCCAGCCTTTGTTGCCATAGAGTTTGAAAGTGTAGCCAAGGGCGATATTCAGGTACGGAACAGGCTCATAATCAAACGATAATGTGGTGTATGAGCGCGAGAACTCCGCAGGAGACGTGCCGCCGAGGCAGGTGCGCAGTTCCTCCTCCACGGACAAGCCCAACCCGTGGTTGAAGGAGCGGTTGTAGGAGGCTACGAGACGCAGTTTGGCAACCTGCTCGGTAGTGGTTTCCCGGCTGACTATCTCTTGTGCTTCGGCTGCCACCGGAGCAAGAAAGATACTTGCTAATGCTATGTAAATCAGTCGTTTCATCGTGGTTTAACTTGGGAATCAATGGTATTTGTTTCGCCCTTTCGGAGCATATAATAGACCTTGATATACGCCACATCGCGGAGGAAATCAACGTGCCCAATCTCGAAAGACTCGATAGGTCGTCCGAGACGTTTCTCGAGGTCGGCTTTGAGTTCGGCGTGGCGTTCAGGGACTATATTCTCAATCTTCTCGTAGAGGACTATTTTCTGCGATTGGTGTGCGAGTCCGCGCCAGTTCTCGAAGAACGCCGCCACGCCGAGAAGGAGGATATTGACCAGCAGGAGATCAGACCAACTGACGGACATAGCCAGACCATTGATGACGCTGAGCCCTATAAGGACAAAGAGGTAGGTCATTTCGCGGATAGGGATAGTCTCGGTACGGTAACGAATCATACCGAAGATAGCGAAGAGACCGAGGGCGAAGCCGATTTGCAGTTTGACGTTGTCGAGCATACAGAGCAACAGGAACATCGTTGCCGAGAAGAGCATGAAAGTGACATAGTAGTCCATGCGCTTCGACTTGCGGTAGTAGAGGAAATGCACCAGTATCCACGCTACCAGGAAGTTGAGCAAGAAACGCACGAGTATATTGAGAATGCTGCTGCCGTCAAAGAGGGGCACGCCGAGGAAGGTGGTTGCCGTCTGCATCGGCACAGCAAACTCAGCGGCGATAGAGGGGTCGAACTCGGGGGCGTTGACGATAGTGTCTGTTACCTGACCGATTGTGCCGGTGTCCATTAAACCATCCATAATTGTATCTTTTTACAGGATTGTTATTTTCTGCAGTTGCCGCAGTTTGGGGCGGAAACGATTGCTTTTTATTGTGGGGTTGGTGAGGGCGGTGCCGATACAGTACTTGCTGATTTTCATCGGCTTGATACGCAACGAGCGAAGTATATCCAGCATCTCGGAGGGCTGATAGCCGTTGCGTTTGAGTTCGATGATTACCGCATCTCCGAATGTCGCCGTTTGCCCTGTCTGTACGTTTTCCCAGCGAAGGGCGGTGTCGATAGTGAGGCGTTCGGTCTTGGCGCGATTGACGAGTGTGATACGCCCGAAGCGGGTGTAGAGTTGCGGCTGCAAGGTACTGATGTCGTACTGCGATTTGCCGGTAAACCACTCGCGCTGCTCTGTATCTATATCTTGTAAGTTGTTGGTTTGTACTACGATACGTTTTTTCTTGGTTCGTCCTTTGTTGTTCTTGTTCTTTACCTCAAGGAAGGTTGTATGCGAGTCAATATAGGTGCGGATACGTATCTTCTGGCGGCGCAGTTGGCGGTCGTGGTGGCGCAGATACATCTGCAAGTCGGGGGTATCATAGTAGAGGGTGTCGTAAGCGGCAAGTCGCTGACCGTCAATGTCCTGTATGTAGTAATCCTGTTGTGCAAGACGGAGGATGTCGGGCAAAAGGCGAGTCGGAGCGACAAACTTGGTATCGATACGATTCATCAGTTTGACGCTCTGCATCCCTGCAAGCGAGATAGGGGTCATATCAGTCATCACTGAAAGCATACTCGAAGACTTTTACAGAGTAAAGTTTGCCGTTGGGCAGGTAGTTGTACTGTTTTTTCTTGGTGCCGTTGTCGTTGTACTCGTATTTGCGGATACGCACGGGACTATTTTTATGGTTGTAAACCACCTCGCGGGAGACAAAACCTTCCTCATTATATTCAATAGTAATGCGCTGCACCTGCCCATAGGTGGCGTACTCTATTTCCTCCACTTTGCGTCCGAGGGAGTCGTAGGTAGTAACATGGTCCAGCCAGCGGGTCTTTGCCTTGGCATCGGTATTCCATTCGCGGATAGTCAGGTTTTTGCGTTTGGCACGCTTTGCCAATGTCTCGGGGGAGACATCTGCAAACACCATTGCGGGGAAAAAAGTCAATATGAGAAACCAATATATACTTATGTGTTTCATAGTTATGAGATTTTGGGCTGCAAAGATACAAGATTTATGCCACACTACCAAATAATCAGGTGTAAAAATGCAACAGAATGATTGTTTGGGTGTATATTTTGTATCAAGGTACTGTCCAATAGCAAATGC
>DGIN01000060.1 GCA_002387325.1 Bacteroidales bacterium UBA4621
ATGTCCTATCAAAAAAAGCCTTTTCTTTCTACGTACTTTCTACGTCCTTTCTACGTCTTTTCTACGTAATGGATATATGGAGGTAGCGAGATTGTATAAACTGTATATTTTTTGATACGCTTGTCCTGATGTTCCTTTGCCGTTGAATATATCCCTGAACACGATAATTTTAATTTTGTGTAATTTCTATGTCTCTTTTGGGAAACCTTACCCTGATATGAACGCCTATGGCTTGCGTATGTCGAAATAAAATCGTAATTTTGTGCGCTTTTATAAAATGGTGTTATTATGTCAATGAAAGAACGCATACAAAGCCTGTTGAAACAGGTGGACGGTATGAAAGCGGCTAATGCCGAAGAATTGGAAGCGTTGCGTATCAGGTATCTCAGCAAAAAAGGTGAGATAACCGAACTGTTCAACGAGTTTCGGGCGGTGCCCAAAGAGGAAAAGAAAGAACTCGGACAGGCTCTCAACCAACTCCGCCAACAAGCTGAAACACGTATCAACGAAATGCGCGAACAGTTTGAGGCAACCCGTGCGCAGCAGGATAAACTCGACCTTACCCGTACACCCGATCCTATTGAGTTGGGAACGCGCCACCCGCTTTCATTGGTACGCGAGGAAATCATCGATATATTCTCCCGTATCGGCTTTACGGTAGCCGAAGGTCCCGAAGTGGAAGACGACAAGCACGTCTATGGAATGCTCAATTTCCCGCCCGAACACCCCGCACGCGATATGCAGGATACATTCTTTATCGAGAAAGAAATCGGCATACAGAAGCCCACCGATGTGCTGCTCCGCTCGCATACCAGTAGTGTGCAGACCCGCGTGATGACAAGTCAGAAACCGCCTATCCGTGTGCTATGTCCCGGTCGCGTCTATCGCAACGAGGCTATCTCTGCGCGTGCGCACTGCTTCTTCCACCAGGTGGAAGGACTCTATGTGGACAAGAACGTATCCTTTGCCGACTTGCGCGAGGTGTTGCTCTATTTTGCCAAGGAGATGTTCGGTGCTGATACCAAGATCCGTTTGCGCCCCTCTTATTTCCCGTTTACGGAGCCTTCTGCTGAGATGGATATCTCCTGCGACCTCTGTGGCGGCAAGGGCTGTTCGTTCTGCAAAGGTACCGGCTGGGTCGAAATCCTCGGTTGTGGTATGGTCGATCCGAATGTGCTTGAATCGTGCGGTATTGATTCCAAAGTCTATACCGGCTATGCTTTCGGTATGGGCGTGGAGCGTATTACCAACCTGAAATACCGCGTCAAAGACCTGCGTCTCTTCTCGGAGAACGATGTCCGTTTCCTCCGCCAGTTCGAGAGTTGCTAATCTCTCAACTCTAATCTGCAACACTGCTCCCTCGTAAGTTTCTTTGCTTGCGAGGGAGCATTTTTATATCTGTTATATTCCGGTTTTCTTCTCTCTTTTATACTACACAAATACACATAGCATTTGCTGTGTGCTGCTTATGCGTGTGAAAATGATATGAAATACTACTATACACAATATCAGTTTGTTATGATTTGTGTGTAGTAGTGAAGTGTATGATGTAAAAATCGGAAATATGCTATAAAACATATTTTCAAAATTTGTTCCCGTATAAAATATGCTGTACTTTTGCACCGCATTTCAACACAAATCTTTTGTCTTTTGCATTTTTGAATTATATGAACTGTAACATTAAATTTAATACGAAGATGTTCAGAATTACCCCCCCCGTATTATTCGCACTGCTCGCGGTACTGTTTCCCTGTAATCTGTGGGCGCAGTCGCTTACCGTTACCGGTGTGGTGATGGCAGAGGGCGAACCCGATCCTGTTATCGGTGCCAATGTGATGGTAAAGGGTACCACCAATGGTACGATTACTGATTTCGATGGCAATTTCTCCCTCCAAGCCAAGAGCGGAGACGTGTTGCTTATATCTTATATGGGGTACAAATCCCAGGAGGTAAAAGCCGCCGCTACCCCGATGCGCATTACCCTCAAGCCCGACAACGTGATGCTTGAGGAGGTCGTCGCTATCGGCTATGGTACGATGAAAAAGTCTGACCTCACAGGCGCGGTAACATCTGTGAAAGCCGAAGAACTGACCAAGGCTCCTGTTGCGGGTCTCGACCAAGCGTTGCAGGGTAGGGCAGCAGGTGTTACGGTTACTACCAACTCCGGTCAGCCCGGTGAGGCGGCTACTATCCGCATCCGCGGTATCGGTTCCGCTATCGGTGGTAATGACCCGCTGTATGTGGTGGATGGGGTTATTACGAGCGACATCTCGTTCCTTGCGCCCAACGACATACAGTCGATGGAGATACTCAAAGACGCTTCCGCCACTGCCATATACGGTTCGCGTGGTGCCAACGGCGTTATCCTTGTTACTACCAAGTCCGGCGGGTCGGGTAAGGCTAATATCTCCTTTGATGCCTACTGGGGTTTCCAGAACCGTTGGAAGAAACTCGACCTCCTTGGCAGTAAGGATATGGCACTTACCAAGTTGCGTATTGATGCCATGAAGAATGGTGCTTCGCAGTTGGCTGACTATGTGAATGACGGCTTTGCAGAATGGATGACCGTCTATAATCTGGGTGATTCAAAGTACTTTCCCACTAACTTTGACTATGCGGGTCAGGAGACCGATTGGCAGGACGAAGTATTCAAGAAAAACGCCTTTATGCACAACTACAATCTGAGCGTGGATGGTGGTAATGACAAGGGGCATTATGCACTCTCTGCCAACTATTTCGGGCAGGAGGGTACTATTATCGGCAGTAACTATAATCGTTTCACTATTCGTCTGAACTCGGATTATGAGATTCGCAAGTGGCTCAAAGTAGGTGAGCACCTCAGTTTTATGGCGTCGTCGGGGCGTAATGCAATGAACAACAGTTCATCGGCAGGTGCGTCTGTCATCTCGGCTGCGCTGGCTATGGCTCCATGGGACCCCACGTATTATCCGAAAGGCAGCACCAATGTGGACGGCGATGACATATCGGGACACTATGCCGCGTCCAGCAACTTCAAAAACGTTACCAATCCTTTCCTGATGGTGTACAATACCGAACCATCGTCCAAGAATGAGCGTGCAATAGGGGATATTTATCTGGAGATTAAACCCATTGACGGTCTTACCATTCGCCCGAGTTTCTCTATGGACTATACGCTGAACCGTACACGCAACTTTACCTATCCGAATACCTATACATCCTATAACTACTCGGATAAGAACTATATCTCATCCTCTATGGCACGCTACTGCTCGTTGCAAGAGGAGACTACCATCACCTATGCCAAGAAGATAGGCAGGCATAACTTCTCCGTAATGGCAGGTCAGACATGGCAGGAGTACAACACATACAGTATCGGCGGTTCGGGTGCCCAAATCTTGAACCCTATTGAGAGCAACTGGTATCTGAACAATGCCACTGAAGACTAGAACCTATTCCTCGGACGAAGTGTCGCGTATCCGTCGTATTTCGTTCTTGGGACGTGTGTTCTATTCGTATGGCGACCGCTATATGATTACCGCAAACTTCCGTGCCGATGCTTCTTCCCGCTTCAGCAAAAACCCGTGGGGCTATTTCCCGTCGGTAGCGTTGGCATGGCGTATGAGTGAGGAGAGTTGGCTCAAAGAAGTAGAGTGGCTTGACAACCTGAAACTGCGTGCCGGCTTTGGTCAGGTAGGTAACGATGGTATTCCTTCGGGGTCGTTTGTGCAATCCATGTTCTCATCTGCCGATGTGTTTGTGGGTTACCCGTTAGGAACCTCGCAGATCATACAGAATGGTGCTGCGGTGCTGACCTTGGTCAATACCGATGGCAAGTGGGAAACCAACCAACAGTGGGACGCAGGTATCGACTTCGCTTTCTGGAACGGTAAGTTGAGCGGTACGGTGGATTACTTCCTGCGTGATACCAAGGACGCACTCCTGTATGTGAATGCTCCCGCACACGTGGGCAATATGTACTCATTGGTGAAGAATGTGGGTAATATCCGCAACCAAGGTGTGGAGATTTCTCTCAATCACGAAAACCAAGTGGGTAAGGTACACTATAACATAGGTGGTAATATCAGTTATATCCACAACGAACTGACGGCTCTTAACGGTGGTTCGCCTTTGTGGGGAGACCGAACCAAGACCGATGTGGGTATGGCACTCAATTCGTTCTGGGGCTATGAGTATGAGGGCATCTATCAGTCCGATGAGGAAGCCCTGAGCCACCTGTATTCTTATACCAAAGAGACGATAGGCGTACACGCAGGTGATGCCAAGTACAAGGATATAAACAACGATGGCAAGATAGACGCCAACGACCAGGTATGTATAGGCAATCCGTTCCCGAAACTGACCTATGGTCTTAATATGGGTGCCGAGTTCTACGGCGTGGACGTGCAGTTGTTCTTCCAAGGGGTTTACGGCAACCAGATATACAATGCGCTTCGTCTGCGTACAGAAGGTGCAGGTGATGATTGTACTTTGGCAAGTTATATGGCAGACAACGTATGGATTGGCTACTCGGATTTGGTGCGTAAGTCTATGCTGCAGAAAGGCATCCAATGGACAGAGATGGAGAACAGGAACGGTACTATCCCTAACCCGCTTGGCAGTCCGATGAACAAAGAGAACTCCAGTCGTTTCGTTGAGGACGGCAGTTACTTCCGTCTGAAGAACATACAGATAGGCTATACGTTGCCCAAGAAAGTAACCGAGAAATTCCTGTGCAGCCGTTTGCGCTTCTATGTTACGGCAAGCAACCTGTTCACCCTTACCAAGTACTCGGGCTATGACCCCGAAGTGGGCAGCGGTGTGGACTACGGCAACTATCCGCAGAGCCGTACATTCACGTTTGGTCTGAATGCAACGTTCTGATGCGGGCGAAAGGAATACGGAGTGAAGAGAAAAGACGGATTACTAATAGATTAAAAGGTATAGGATTATGAAGAAGATACAGATAATAACATTGGCATTGGCTTGTGGTGCGTTGCTGACGGGTTGCAAAGACTGGCTGACTGCTCCCGAGCCGGGTGTTACATTGTTAAGCGATTTCTATACATCGAAAGAGGCAGCCATTCAGAACGTAACGGCTTGCTATGTGCCATTGATGTGGGAATATAACGATACCTACTACCCTGAGTGGTTTATCGGTGACGTAGTGTCGGACGATGCCCTGAAAGGCGGTCAGAATACCAACGATATGGCAGA
>DGIN01000098.1:0-14306 GCA_002387325.1 Bacteroidales bacterium UBA4621
TCACGCTGCAAAGGTAAAGCATATATTGTATATTTTCTGCATATATTCTGCTTATTTTTTTCATATTTTCTGTTTATTTTGTTGCGTGGTTCGATAATTTATTGTAACTTTGCAAATCATCAGCATTATATAAGAAATGGATATGAATACCGACAAACACAAGATTGCCGTCATAGCGGGTGCAGGACCTGCGGGGCCTACTGCCGCTTATGAACTGCTGAAGAGTAGCGATATATATCCTGTCATTCTCGAATCCACAGATGCTATCGGCGGTATCTCGCAGACCGTGCAATACAAAGGCAACCGTATGGACATCGGCGGACACCGTTTCTTCTCCAAGAGCGAGGAGATTATGAATTGGTGGCAGAATATCATGCCCCTGCAAGGTGCGCCATCGGAAGATACTATTTTGCTGAATAACAGCAACTTAATTACCCCCCCACTCCCATGCAGTAAACACTGCCGCTGCGAATAGCGGTCCCGACCCCGAGAAGACCGACCGCGTCATGCTGCTCCGCAACCGCGTCAGCCGTATATTCTTCCTGCGCAAGTTTTTTGATTATCCCATCTCTATGAAGAAGGAGACCTTCTTCAATATGGGCTTTGCCAACACCATACGTGCGGGCTTCGGCTATCTGTGGTCGTGTGTACACAAGTTGCCCGAGACCTCGTTGGAGAACTTCTATATCAACCGCTTCGGGCGACCGCTCTACGAGATGTTTTTCGAGGGTTACACCGAGAAAGTATGGGGCGTACACCCTTCCAAGTTGGGGGCAGACTGGGGCAGCCAGCGTGTCAAAGGTCTGAGTATCAGATCTGTCTTAAAAGATATGTTCCAACGCGCTTTGGGGCTAAAAAGCAAGCACGTGGAGACCTCCCTTATCGAGCAGTTTGTCTATCCGAAATACGGTCCCGGACAACTGTGGGAGACAGTGGCGGACGATATCCGCCAACTCGGCGGCGAGATACTATTACAGCACGAAGTGGCGGGTGTGAATATTGAGAACGGCAAAGTGGTCTCTGTCGTTGCCCGCACGGCAGACGGACAGGAGCAGACGTTCCTATGCGACTTTTTCCTCTCCACTATGCCTATCAAAGACCTCGTTCCCGCCCTCCGCGGTATCGAGGTGCCGCAACCCGTTTCCGACATTGCCTCAAGTCTTCCATACCGCGATTTTATTACCGTCGGTCTGTGCGTCAAACAGATGCGCATCAAGAACCAAACGTATATCCCTACTTTCGAACACCGTGTTCCTGATACGTGGATTTACATTCAGGAACGCGATGTGCATATCGGGCGCCTGCAGGTGTTCAACAACTGGTCGCCTTATCTCGTCAACGACTACGAACACACCATGTGGATTGGTCTCGAGTATTTCTGCACCGAGGGCGACACGTTCTGGAATATGCCCCAAGAGGACTTTATCCATATGGCGATTGACGAGTTGGTCAAGATAGACATCATCAACCGCGAGGACGTACTCGATGCCTGCCATGTGCGGGTCAAGAAAGCCTACCCCGCCTACTATGGTTCTTACTACCAATTGGATACCGTCAAGGCGTTCCTCGACACTATCCCGAACCTCTACTGCCTCGGGCGCAACGGACAGCACCGCTACAACAATATGGACCACTCTATGATGACCGCTATCGAGTGCGTGCGCAATATCCGCAATGGCGTAGCGGACAAAACCAATATATGGAATGTAAACACCGAAAAAGAGTACCATGAAGCCAAATAAATCCGCTCCCCGTCCTTCCTGCCGTTGGCAGCAGTCCTTTTGGCGTTTCTGTTTCTCGCGCGAACAACTATGGGATTGGATAGTTCCCGCTCTTTTGTGCCTTGCGGGGTACACCGTCCTGCGGTGTGCATATCCGTATCCCGCCACGTATGTGGATAGTTTCACCTATCTGCGTGCTGCTATTGACGACCAATTCAGTATCTTCCGTCCTTTCGGTTTCTCGGAATGGTTGCGGGTTATCCATGCCGTGTCGCCCTCCATACACGCCCTATTCATCGTGCAGACGCTCCTCTATGCGCTCTGTACCACGTTGCTTGTTCTTGCACTCAAACGCTACTATCCTGTCCGCCCTGTGTGGTTGAGGTGTGTGATTTCTGTACTAATCGTAGCAAGCCCCGTGGCATTCTATATGCTCAACGCTATGATGTCCGATGCGCTCTTCGGGTGTATGGTTATCCTGATGACAGCCATGCTGCCGGTTATCTTCCACGAGGGTTCGTATATTGCGTTGCTGCTCTATTTTGCGGCGTTCAGTGTTGCTCTCTTCACGCGCTATTCGGGTATGTTCTTCGCGGTGGTACTGCTGCCGCTTCTCTGTTTTGTGCCGCACAAACCCTGCCGGTGGATTAGTCTTGTCGGTACCGCACTCATCTGCGTGGTCTTCTATCAAAACATCTGCAACAATATGTACAACACCATTCGTCATCGCCAGTTTTCTACGGGATTCGACGGCTGGCAGTTGGCAAACAATGCCATTCATGTCATTCCTTTTATTGACACCGATGCCGACGAGCAGCCCTCCGACAAGGATATGCGTATGCTCCACGACATTGTCTGCACGCATTTCCGCGACTATATCTATCAAAAGACAGACTCGGGCGAAGTGGCAACCGCCGTATTTATGTGGGATAAGCAGTCTCCGCTGAAGCAGTATCTGTTCTACTATATGCAAAAGAAGCGCACGTCCTATCCTGTAGCGTGGGCGCGTTTGGGTGGCGGCTTGTACGCTGATTATGGCAAATGGCTTATTTTGCACCACCCTGTGGAGTTCTGCCGCTATTTCATGAACCACAATATCCCTGATGTCTTCTACCCGCGCAACTTGGAAATGGTGGGCAAATACACCCCCGTGCCTGCCGACAACCGTGAAGTCCCCGAATGGTACGGCATCGCTCCCGCAGACATGACGCGCACTGTCCACCCATTTTACGAAAAAGGACTCCGCCACGTACTGCCAGCCATCGACTTGTTCTTCTGGTTTGTGATGACAGGTGCCCTGCTGGCAATGCTCATCCGTTGGAAACATTGGACTATGACCTGCGCACAACGCCTCACCTTCTGGATGATTCTGCTCATCGGGTTTGTTTATTGTGGCAGTACTGCTTTCGCCAGTCCTATCACCATACGCAACTGGTTTCCCTTGCAGGCTCTCAAATTAGCACTCACCACCTGCTGCTTATACGCAGCCATACCCCGTTCTGACCATGCAACTCAACCGACTCATTGACATCCTTTTCCGTCAGGATACCAACAATATCCGGTTCCAATGGTTTCGCTACTGCTTTGTGGCAGTAGGGGCTTTTGCCGTGGACTATGGCAGTTATTTTTTGGCATCGTATGTCATCGGCATTCCGTATCTGATAGCCGCCGTCATCGGTTTCGTTCTCGGCTGCCTGCCGTGGATGCTCCGCAACCGTGCTTTGGCAATGCTGCATTTTAACGGGCATTCATGGAGTAAAAAGTTAATCTGACTATGTCTTTTCGTGCGGTGTACATAGTGTTTGCATGCCTTTTGCTGACAGGTTGCGGCAATATCCGCCAAGCGCAGCAGACGATTGCCACGGCAGACAGCCTCGATACAGAGCATATCCTGTACCGGGACACCACCGCCTTGCGCCATGCCGTCCGCACTCTGGATAAACCCTTTGTCCGCCAATGCCACCGCACCACCCTCGCCAAAGCCTACTACTACCTCGGGCGGAACTATAGTGCAGAGAACCTTATTTCTGTTGCCGCTGACTGCTATATTGCTGCCGACAAATTGCACCCGCACGATTACATCCTTTGTGGGCGAGTTAATTCGTGTATGGGCTTTATCTGTGGGCAGCAAAATGCAGATAGTACGGCACTTGTTTTCTACCAATGTGCAGTCGAACATTTCCGCAAGAGCGGTAACGAATGGCGGTATGCGTATAGTTTGCTGACTGTTAGTGAATACCTTTGTGATTTGGAAAAGTTTTCGGTTGCCGATAGTATTTTGCAAGTGGCACAACATTTTCAATTGGATAGTATTTACTATGAACGGATGATAGAAACACGCGGGCTTTATTTCTATAAGCAGCAACAATATGATTCTGCGCTGTACTGTTTTTTGTCGGTAAAGGATTATGAGATAGAGAATGAATCCAAGTGTTTTCTATATCAAAAAATAATGCAAACCTACCGGCATTTGGATCAAGAGGCACTCTCCATTCCGTATGCAGAATATATTGTGGTTCATTCCAATACTGCCGCCTATCGTTCAAATGCCTATTATGTATTAGAGGAGTCCGCCAAAGCCCAAAAGGATATCAATTTGTTGGCTTATTATGCCCATAAACGGGAAGATGATAGCCGCGACCGTGAAGCCTTGAATTGCAGTTATGCATCTGCAGTACCTAAACTATGTTCGTATATTATCTCACCTAAAATCTCATATCATTGGCAAGTCGTAGTATTCATTATGGTAATGGTATGCTTTTTCTTGCTAATGTTATCCGTTCACTCGCACAATAATAAACAAAAACAACAGCATAACAGCAATATGCTATTGCAGCAAAAAGACATTGAAATACAACGTATCAATACAGAATTAAAAAACAAACACGTTCAACACTTACAACAGCATATCTTACAATTCCGCACATTGTATCCTATGCCGTTACAGAAATGGAATAATTACTCTATATTTTTGGAAAACATTAATGCAATACTGCCTAAACTCCCTGAAAAACTAAAAGAATATAATTTGACAGAACGCGAGATTCAACTTTGCCTTTATATTATATTGTACGACAACTTATCATTACCTGCATTATCCATACCGATGTGCTATTCAGCAGGAAGTATGCAAAAAACGAAACAACGTATAGCAAAAAAGTTAGAAACCACTTCGGCTAATTTACATGATATTTTGTTTGAAATGGCACTTTCTTAATAGCATAAAAGTCCACAAAAATCCATTTGTCCCTACCATTAAAATGTACATTACTGATTATCAACAATGTGCATTTTTATTTGTCCCTACCTGTTTTTTGCTGTATTGCAGAAAAAGCCTTACCTTTGTAACGAAATTTTAATAAATCTAATAACCAAATGAAAAACATTTTCTTTTTGGTTGTATGTTGCCTATTAGGTATCTGCGACCTTTCCGCCCAAGCCGTAGTTGGCGAAAACATTATTCTCACTCGTGTATTTACTTTCTCGCCTGTTGTACCTATGGATAATAGCGAACATACACAAGGAGATGGACGTCCTGATTCAAATCAAATCCGTGCCACCATCAATGGCAAAGACATTTCTGTCAAAGCAAACACAGATATGCCTGCACGTGCGGAGGTGCGCAAAGAAAATGGTGCTTTGGTTGCCCGGCAGGATTTCATTGACGAAACCGAAATCTCCCTTCCTGCCGCAGGCAACTACACAGTCCGTATCTCATCGGGCAAAACAACCGTAGAAGGCAGTTTTACCGCAAAATAAACAAACTATTTTATTTACTAACCAAAAGACTTTTTCTATTATGAAAAAACTAAATCTTTTGATGCTCCTATGCATCGCAGTTGCAACTAGTACTTATGCACAAATCAAGGTAGATAACATAGGTAAAGTATTTATCGGCGATAGCGTTAATGCCAAATATCCGTCTTCTTTTCCTTTTCGATACAAAGGGAAATTAGGAAATTATAGTACTATATGCGCATATGGAGATTACAATTATGGCTTGGCGGTATATGGTAAGACCTCGTCGGACTATGGACCTTCGTTGTATGTTAACGCTGAGTTTATGAACGACAGACAGGTAGCCATTATAGCAGATGCCGTTAATAGTAAACTACAGACATCCGGACGTTCCTATGGTATCATAGCCAATGCAGGAAACCGTACCAGCGGATATAACTATGGTGTAGTAGGCAACTTGACAGGAACAGGTAATGGTGCTGCCGTGATGGGGACGTTTGGTTGGGATATCCCCGGAGTAAATGGCAGATATGCAGGCTTTTTCTATGGTGATACCTATGTTACAGGCAAACTTACTGCCCAAACAATCACCACCCTTTCTGATGCACGCTACAAATTCAATATCCGCTCTATCGGCTCGGACGCACTCAGCAAAGTAGTCGCCCTCAATCCTGTGCAATACAATATGCAATCGGGTACCGCTATCGTTATGGCAAACTCGATAGACACCTCCGATACCGCCAAAGTGGCTGTGCAATCGTTGGAGATGCAGGAAATGGAACGTGCCGCACAAAGTACTACCCATTATGGTCTGCTTGCCCAAGAGGTAAAAGAGATTTATCCCGAACTGGTACACGAGGACGCCGCAGGTGTAATGAGTATCAACTACATTGAGATTATCCCGCTGCTCATCCAAGCCGTACAAGACCTGTCGGAACAGGTAAGTGCACTTTCATCGGGCAATGCAAAAATCAATAAAGCCCCAAAAGCCCAACAATCAGCAATAGACAATGTTGTGGCTACTCTGTATCAGAATACGCCTAATCCGTTCTCTGACAATACTATGATTTCCTATATCGTACCTACCGATGCTCAAAACGCCTATATCTACATTTATGATATGACGGGCGTTCAGTTGGCGCAGTATCCTGTCACTACTTTTGGCGAGGGCGCTGTTACTATCAATGCCAACGAACTCTATGCCGGTTCTTTCCTGTATTCCTTGGTAGTGGACGGCAAACTGATCGACACGAAACAAATGGTACTCACGAAATAGCAATGCGATATGAAAAGGATACATTTATGCCTATTGATTAGTATCTTATGTTCGTGGGGATATGCCCAAACATATACATACTATTTTGATCCTGCAGACTTTTCCATTTCAGAGACTGAAAGTGGTAACATTATCAATTGTCCTTCTGATTTTGAGGTTCAGAGTAAGCCCTGTACTCCGGTAATGCCTATTTGTCTGAAGAATATATTATTGCCAGATGGTGCGATATTAAAGGGATATAGTGTCAGTCAAAATATCCAAATGTGGAAATATGGCATTACTTTAGCATCTATGCCTTATGCTGTTCCAACAATGGAAGATGATGCAAATGTAGTCGATAATAATTGTCAGTATGACACACAAACCATTTATCCGGATTCTATCGCTAAATTAGTGAATATCTGTACTATTGATGGTTATCAATATGCGACATTTGCAATTTCTCCATTTCTTTATATTCCGGAAGCGAAACAATTAGGTATAGTACGAAGAGTTATCATTACACTGAATATAGAACAAACATCCACCTCACAGAAACCACAACGGAGATATAGTCAAACAATCAAACAATTGGTAGATAATCCTAACGATATAAATGCATTCTATACTGCAGAAGATAGTCCTGCTCAAAACAGCATTGAATATCTGATTATTACTTCTAACGAACTAAAAGATAGTTTTGAGCCCTTACGTGTTTGGAAATGTCAGAAAGGCGTAAATACTAAAATCGTTACATTGGAAGAAATCAATGCCAAATATACAGGCAGTACTCCTCAACTGCGTATTAAACAATGCGTGTATGATTATTACAATAAGGGATTGCGTTTTCTTTTGTTAGGTGGTGATGAGACAATCGTACCTATTATGCGTGTCCCCGTAGTATATGATACTATAGCCTCTGATATTACACCATGCGATTGGTACTATGGTTGTTTTGGCGGACAATTTGATTGGGATGCCAATGGAAATGGAATTTATGGTGAATTGGAAGACAAAGTCGATTTTAACTCAAGTATTAGCATATCAAGATTGCCCATTCGTACATCAACACATATGCAATACTACACAAAAAAGTTATTAACGTATGAGCAATCACCTAAAAATGTGAACACAATGCTGTTATGTGCGCAGCAATTATGGACACCTATTGGGGAATATAGCGATGCTCAAATGAAAAGCGATAATATGTATCAAAATTATGTCGCTCCATATTGGAATGGAAAAGCAACACGATTTTATGATACAGACACCGATTTTCCAGAGGGAGCAGACTATGACCTGACAAGTGAACATATTAATGAACAAATTAAGAAAGGTTATAATTTTATACATTTTGCATCACATGGAGATCCACGCTACTGGACTATTGAAAACGGGAATAAATACTGGATCTATATGGCAGCCCAATTAACAAATTGTCAACAGCCATCAATTATTACCACAATGGCATGCTCCACTAATGCCTTTGATGATACAACAGAACCTTGCCTAAGTGAGATGTTTATTAGAAACCCTGTAGGTGGAGCTGTGGCATATTGGGGCAGTTCACGTGCAGGATGGGGAAGTTATGGAACATATTTAGGTCCATCTTTCACATTAGATGCTTGGTTTTATAAAATATTATTTCAAAACACATCGCATCATTTTGCAGAAATTGTAAAGTTAGCAAAATTAAGAGATGTTCCATATACTCGATATGAAAGTTGTGAACGTTGGTTAATGTGTAGTACCAATGCCATAGGTGATGCTGAATTACCTATTTATACTGCAGGTCCATACTATTTCGAGAATGTAGATGTTCTTCAAAGCGATAACACGTTGCAAGTGTCTGTTCCTACAGAAGATTGCACAATTACATTATCTAACATAGGGCAAGGCGGTGATTATATGCAAACATACAGCAATGTCTCTACTGCTGATTTTACAGATATTCCCGAATACTGTACATTGGTTATCACAAAGCACAACTATGCTCCATACATACAAACCATTGATAATTGCTATATACAAAACGAAACCATTGCACAAGATTTTGTCATAACAGGTTGTAACGAGGTCAATATCGGCAACAATGTCGTTAATTATGAGCCTGAGGGTAATGTTGTCGTTACGAATACAGGCAATTTGAAAATAACCAATTTCCAAACGGTTAATATCCCTAACGGCTTTGAAATCAAAAAAGGCGGACAATTATCAATAGATAATAAATAATTTACAAAAAAGTTTGTATATGTCTCACAAATAATGTAATTTTGCGAGACATATACATTTTATATTTTTCAAAACCATTTAATTTTATATCATTATGAAAAAGTATTTATATATCCTTTGCGGGCTGATATTCCTGCAAAGTGCGCAGGCGTTCGATGCTACGGTGTTTCCGACTTTGGCAGGTTTGAGCAGAACGGTTAACTATGAATTTGAGAGTGATAAATGTGCGACTATGTCTCAAACTACCCGAACTATACAACCCAATAAGGAAGTTACTATCAACGACAAACAATACCTTGAATTTTCCCAATCTATATATCTTCGTGAAGCGGATAACAAAGTATATTTGTACAGCGGTCAAGGTACAGAAGATCTTATACTCTATGATTATACGCTCGGCGTAGGAGATGTACTCAAAGGTATTAAAATGCAAGAAACGGCAGAAGGACGGATATTTATTTACGATAATGAGACTGCTTTTACCGTTACCCGAATAGAAAACATTACGCTATTAGACGGCAAAGAATACAAAAAATGGACATTCAATAATGGTATGGAATATGTAGAAACCATCGGTATGTATGGAGAAAATGTTTGGGCAGGTGATTTCTTTTTACTGATTCAACAGCCTATTCCTGTTTGCTTAATAGGCAACCATCTTGTATGTGTCAGCCGCGATGGGCAACTGCTCTACGAAATGCCGCAAGAGAAACAGGAACAACTGCACACCTATTGTCTGTCATCACCGAAAGTCATACAGGCGAACCAATGGAATGTACTCGAAATTCAAGCATATATTGATCGTCTCGTTATCTATGAGTTTACGCTGTCTTCCGATACCATTATCAACAACGTAACCTACACCAAGGTAATGCAACGTGCCACACTTACTTCCAATGCTCCTACGTATGCAGCCGCTATCCGTCAGGAGAATGATAAAGTGTTTGTGTGCCACGATAGTAAAGAATACCTTTTGTATGATTTCGGTGTAAAAATAGGAGACGAGATAATGGTTTGGGGCGGATTGGATCATCCGACCACGCTATGCAAGAACATTGTAAAAGATGTGCAAACAACGGCGGACGGGAAACGTGTTTTAAGTGTGGAAATCCAACATAATACAGAGACAGAACCAAAGGATGAAGCACAATGGATAGAGGGCGTCGGTTCTACCCATGGGTTGCTATATACAGGCGTTACCTATGTAGGTGGGCCGTTCCATTACCTGCAATGCGCATACACCAATGGTGCACAAGTGTACAAACGGACAGGCGACACCTTTGCCGAATACGGCTGCGAATACAATAGCGATCATGCCTATTTCCCCGAAGGCAAGGTGTGGTCATATCGTATCACCCCACTTTGCACAGAAGGAGAGGTAGAGGCATATATAGAACAAACGAAAGTATCAGGAGCGAAAAACATCAACGGGAGACAATATGTCCTGATAAACGGCGATACACCTATCCGCGAAGACGGCAAGCAGGTATTTGCTTACGATGATGATAACGATAAGGATGTGCTGATCTATGATTTTGGTCTTGAGGTGGGCGATAAAATCACATCTTACGATATGGGCGGCTTCCCTGAAGAATCGACAGTTACGGCTGTGGACTATATCACACTATTGGACGGACGCAAAGCAAAACGTATTCAGTACGACTACCGTGCGACCGATATTGAATATGTCGGTTCGACCTCCAATGTAGGCATCTTGGCACCACTCTACGGGTATGTATTAGAGCCGTGTGGTCCCATAGATTTTCTCTGCTGCTCTTACAATGGGCAACCGCTCTACGAGACATCGGAAGGCAGTTGCAATAACATTGACACCAAATTGGAGAATACCTCCGCTGCCCCGCAAGCCGTCAAGTACTTACAAAACGGACGACTGATGCTGCAACTCGGCGAGAAGTCCTACGATGCCCTCGGGCGACCTGTATCGCTCCAGAACGAATGATACTTGATGTAAGAAAATTAATGGTTCAATTATATGGTTAATTATATGTTCCCAAAATAATTAACGCCTAATTAACAGCAATTAACGGAGAATTTTTATGATCCTGCGTGATAATTAATGGAGACAACTTTAGTGATCTGCCCAAGCCCCCGACAATATATAGTTGAATAATTTTTGGCTATATTTGTAGCAAAGAAAATGAATGGTTAATTATATGGTTAGTTATATGTTCCCAAAAAATAATTAACGCCTAATTAACGGCAATTAAATGGAGACCCACAAAATGACTTTCACCGAATTAACAGACATCCTGTTTCGCAAGGACACCGACAATATCCTGCTCCAACTCTTCCGCTACTGTTTCGTGGCGGTAGGGGCGTTTATTGTCGATTACGGCACATATTTCCTCACTTCCTATGTCATCGGTATTCCCTACCTCGTGGCGGCGTTCCTTGGCTTTGTTACGGGGACGCTGACCAACTATGCCATCGCCAAGTTTCTCGTCTTCCGCGGCGAACCGAAATCCCGTGCGGGCGAGATAGCGGGTGTCTTTCTCATCGGTGCTATCGGCTTGGTTTTCCTCGAGGCGGGTATCTGGTTCTTTACGGAGAAAGTGGGTGTCCATTACCTTGTTTCCAAACTAATCATGACCGTCATTGTCTTTGCTTGGAATTTCCTCGCCCGCAAGTTCTTTATGTACTCCAAGCGTTTCAATATTCTCAAGAACCATAAGTCTTGAACAATAGGCGGAAATGGCATCGAAGTGCCGGCAAAACAAACGTATTGATAGTTCGGCAAAGCCGATAACGATGCGGAACGCGTTGTCTCCATAAGTGCATAGGGTTTCACTATCTCGCCCAGAGGACCGAACGATTATTTCGTTATAGTTACGGCACTCAGTGCGTATTCGTTTAACGACGCGGGACGGGTCGTCTCCACAAGTGCATAGCATCGTCATACGGTTTGTGGCAGATCGACCGCGGACGGGGGCGTCCGCGTCCCCGGAATGGCGTCTGTGTCTATGGAATAATACGCAATTTTGATGCGGTTGCTTTGTCCGTCATAAGGGTGGATTTGTATATATCAGCAAAAAGCAGTACCTTTGCATTTGCAAAGCGGGGCTATTGTTTTTCCCTCGCCGATTTACCAATCAACGGGATCTGCAGGTCTCTTAACCACTGAAAACAATGCGAACATCAGAAGAATTGCAAGGCGTAAGCCTATTAGGCGAGAACCGTACCGCATATCCTACGGACTACGCCCCCGAGATGCTGGAGACTTTCGTCAACAAGCACCCCGAAAACGAGTATCTTGTTACTTTCAACTGCCCTGAGTTTACGTCTCTTTGTCCGAAGACGGGTCAACCCGATTTTGCCACAATCGTTATTTCATACATTCCGCGTGAACGTATGGTGGAGTCGAAGTCACTCAAACTTTACCTGTTTTCATTCCGCAACCACGGTGATTTCCATGAGGATTGTGTGAACATCATTATGAATGATTTGGTCAAATTGATGGAACCGAAATACATTGAGGTAACAGGTATTTTCACTCCGCGGGGCGGTATCAGTATCTATCCGTTTGTCAACTACGCCGATGCCGGGCATCAAGCCCTCAAACAGCAGCGTCTTTCCTCCCGCTTTGCCGAAGTATTGAAATAATTCATCACTCTTAATTCCCACAAAAAAAATGAAGGATAGTATTATTGTATTGTCAGGCGGTTTGGATTCGACCACGATGCTATACGAATACAAAGACGAGATTGCGCTGGCACTGAGTTTCAACTACGGCAGCAACCACAATGATAAAGAACTCTATTTTGCGCGTCTGCACTGCGATCGTCTGGATATACCACACATTATCATTCCGTTGGACTTTATGCGCCTTTATTTCCACAGTTCGCTATTAGAGGGAGCGGATGCCATTCCGGATGGCAACTATGACGATGAGAATATGCGTTCCACAGTTGTTCCGTTCCGCAACGGTATTATGCTGGCTATTGCAGCCGGTATGGCGGAAAGCCGCGGTCTGAAACGTATTATGATGGCTAACCACGCCGGTGACCATGCCATCTACCCCGATTGCCGCCAGTCGTTTGTGGACGCTATGAATGCGGCGATTAAGGCGGGGACATACGAGGGTATCGAACTGTTCACACCCTACACCAACATCACCAAAGCCGACATCGCCCGCCACGGCAAAGCACTCGGTATCGACTATTCCGAGACATGGAGTTGCTATAAAGGCGGCGAGAAACACTGCGGCAAATGCGGGACATGCACCGAGCGTATCGAAGCCCTCAGAGAAGCAGGGATAGAAGATACCACCGAATATGAATGACCTCCCCACTCCACATCCAAAGGATGGGTTGTCAGGACGGGCGCAAGAAATCAGAGAACAAGTATGTTAATTTTTAATTGTTAATTGACAACGTGTATTATGTAGAAAAGCGTTTGGAGATTTCCGCAGCACATAATCTCCGGCTCAGTTACGATAGCAAATGCGAGGCGTTGCACGGACACAACTGGATTATTGTAGTCTATTGCAAGGCGCGTGAGTTGAATCAAGACGGTATGGTAACGGATTTTACCCATATCAAACGTGTGGTAAAAAATACGTTTGACCATAAGTATATCAACGAGGTATTGAACGTGAACCCGTCGGCGGAGAATATCGCCCGCTGGATTTGCGACCACGTGGAAAACTGCTACAAAGTGAGCGTCCACGAGTCGGAGAACAACTGCGCCATCTATGAGCGAGATGAAAACTAACGGATCAACGTATGATTGTCCTCTAACAAACGTTTCTTTATGACGTATCGGGTAAACGAGATATTTTATAGTCTGCAAGGTGAAGGTTTTCATACAGGGCGTGCGGCGGTGTTTGTGCGTCTGAGCGGGTGCAACCTGCGGTGTCCGTTTTGCGATACGGATTTCAGCCCCTATACCGAGATGACTGCGGACGAGATTGCAGCGGAAGTACAACGTCTTGCGCCCGATACGCAAGTGCTGATTGTCCTTACGGGCGGTGAGCCGTCTCTGCAAGCGGACGCACATTTAGTAGAGACATTGCATGCCACGGGGAAGCGTATCTGTATGGAAACCAACGGCACACGCCCTATTCCTGCGGGTATTGACTGGATTACCTGTTCGCCCAAAGAAGGCAGCCGCGTAGTTATTCCGTTTGCCAACGAACTGAAAATCGTTTACCGGAACCAAGATGTAGAGCAATGGGCAAAGCAGATACCGGCAGAGCATCTCTATCTGCAACCCTGTTCATGCCAAAACACAGCGGAGGTCATAGATTATATTCTCCGCCACCCCCATTGGCACCTCTCCCTGCAAACACACAAATATCTGGATATACGATAATATCAGATACAAGCAAAAAACACCCGCTT
>DGIN01000098.1:14373-21246 GCA_002387325.1 Bacteroidales bacterium UBA4621
AAGCGGGTGTTTTTTGCTTGTATGGATAGATGTTCTTATTTTGCAAACAGGCGGGTGAAATCGCGGGGAACGGGGGTCTCAAAATAGACGGTCTGCTCGGTAACGGGGTGGATAAACTCCAAGATGCGTGCATGAAGACAAAGGCGGTCGGCGGGGGAAAACTCGTTGCCGTGCCCGTACTTTCGGTCGCCTAAAACAGGGTGTCCTACAGACGCCAAATGCACACGTATCTGGTTGGTGCGACCGGTCTCAAGGTTCAATTCCACCATAGACAATGGCAGTTTGGTCGGGTCTTCGCTATCGGGTGAAGTGGTCTTGACTACATTGTAATTGGTAACGGCTATCTGCCCGCCATCGTCCACGGGCGAGGAATAAACCACCGCATTGCGTTTGTCCTCGGTAAGCCAGGTAGTAATCTTGCCTTGCGGTTTGTCGAATATGCCTTCCGCTACTGCCACGTAGGTGCGCTTGGTTACCAGTTGCCGCCAATAAGTGCGCATATACTGCTGCAACTCGGGCGACTTGGCAAAGACCAGAAGTCCGCTCGTCTCGCGGTCGAGACGATGGACAACATACACCCCTGCACGCTGACTGCGACGGCGGACATAGTTCTTCAGTATAGAGAAAGCAGTCGTTTCCGTAGAACCCGGATAGGTAGGCACGGTGAGCAGTCCCTGCTTTTTCTCCACCACAATGAGTGAGTCGTCCTCATAGACGATACTCAGTTTCGGATGGGTAAGTTCGATATTGCCGCGCCCGCTGACCATTACCACCTTGTCGCCCTTGTGGAGCGGCGTATCGTGGCGCGTTTGGATAGAACCGTTGACTGACACGCGGCGTTGTCCGAGCAGTTGTTTGACACTTGTTTTGGTCATTCCACCCATCTTGGAGAGCAGAAAATCCAATAGTGGAGCATCTTGCTCTACATGGAAAATAGTATCTTGTTTGAGTTTGTACATAGTTATATATTTTAGTCTCCTATTCCGCTGCGCGGTGCATACGCATCCACGCAATCATTGCGGAACCGTTTACTATAAGGAATACGGTAAAGAGCAGAAGCGAAAACATATTGCTGATCAACACATACAGCACCATTCCGCTTGCACTATAGACCACCCACCAAATCCACGCATCAATCTTCTGATAGATAAGCCAGAAGTTGGCTAATGTGGACGAGGCTATCATCAAACCGCTGCAGAGTTTGAGCAGTACATGAGTATCCCACGCATCGTGCTGAATAAAGAGGGTGGCAAGAATATAATCCAATACCACAATAGCAACGGCGGCAACGATCGTCCAGAGCAATGCCCGTCCATGCAAGTATTGCGGCACAAAAGGTGTCTCTTCTTTTACATTCTGCATTGTGCATTGTACATTATGCATTGTATTTCGCCGCCATTCAACGATGGACTTTGCCATAAAAGGGATAAAGACACCGAGTTGCAAGAAAACAAGGTCGTAGTTGCCCTGCAAAAAGAACTGGCACGAGAGCAACAATGCCATCAGAATACCACCATAGAATCCGGTATAGTTCTGCGGGTTTTTGATGGTCAGTACATACGCCACGCCTATGACGCTGGCTGGGATTCCTACGATAAATGCCGCATTATCCCACTGCAGGAGTTGCCCCCGCTGAGACGGCACAAGCCATTCGATGAGGTATAGCACGGCAAACAACAGCAGAAACAGACCACACGAAAATAGAGTCTTAAAAAGCAACTCGCGGAACAATTGTTTGTGCATAGGCGGGGTATGATTTGACAGAGAAACAATAAGGGCGAGCCGAAGCCCGCCCTTAGATATAACGCAAAAATTACTTACGTTTGCGGTCGCCGTAGCGAGACATAAACTTATCAACACGTCCTGCCGTATCGACGAGTTTCGACTTTCCGGTATAGAACGGGTGGCTGGTGTTGGAGATTTCCAACTTGATCAGCGGGTACTGAACACCGTCAATCTCGATGCTGTCCTTCGTAGCAGCAGTAGAGCGGCTGAAGAACTGAGTACCATCAGACATATCTTTGAACACTACCACACGGTAGTTCTCGGGATGAATTCCTTTTTTCATTGTCTTACGTTTTTTACAGTTTTACAATACGCTGATTACTCGGCAACCACATTGAGTTTAATCTCTGCTTTTACCTCGCGGTGAAGACGAGCCACAGCGGTGTGCTCACCCGTTACCTTGATAGGCTCTGCAATAGTAATGACTTTCTTGTCGATATTGATGTCTTTGGCAGCCAGAGCAGCAGAAATCTGCGCGGTGGTAACCGTACCGAAGATTTTGCCGTCCTCATTAGCCTTAACAGCCATATCAATAGTCATACCGGCGAGTTGTTCTGCCAATGCCTGGGCGTCAGCCAGGAGTTTAGCCTGTTTGTGAGCCTGTTGCTTCAGGTTCTCAGCCAGTTGTTTGCGGTTGCTCTCGTTTGCGATAACGGCAATCTTGTTAGGCAACAGATAGTTGCGACCATAGCCGTCGCGTACACGTACGATATCGTTCTTGAAACCTAAGTTTGCAAGGTCTTGGATCAAAATTACTTCCATGATGTTTCGTTTGTTAAAGGGTTAGACAATTACTTCATCATATCGGTTACGTAAGGCAGCAAAGCCAAGTGGCGTGCTTTCTTAACGGCTTGAGCAACTTTGCGCTGGTACTTGAGGCTGGTTCCGGTGATACGGCGGGGAAGAATCTTACCCTGCTCATTGAGGAACTTCTTCAAGAACTCAGGATCTTTGTAGTCGATGTACTTGATACCGCTCTTTTTGAAACGGCAATACTTTTTCTTCTTCTGATCTTTGGTTTGCGGGGTCAGATAGCGAATTTCATCATTCTGTGCCATAATTAAGCCTCCTCTTCTTTTTTAAGATTACCACGACGCTTCTCTGCATACTCGAATGCGTACTTGTCAAGACGCGTAGTGAGGAAACGGATAACACGCTCGTCACGACGGAATTCAGTCTCGAGAGTAGCGATAACTGCGGGCTCTACATCAAATTGCAGCAAGGCGTAGAATCCCGTTGTTTTACCTTGGATAGGGTAAGCGAGTTGGCGCAAACCCCACTCCTCACGATTCAGGACGGCACCACCGTTCTGCTTGAGAAGGTTCTCGAATTTGTCAACCGCTTCCTTCATCTGTGGTTCAGACAAAACGGGAGTCAAGACGAAAGCGGCTTCGTAATGATTTAACATAATCTGTTAATGTTTTGATTGTTAATAAATTATCTATTGCTTATTCATCATATGCCACTTGTTGTATTGTACGTATAATAATTACGTATCGGGTTATATTTGGCAGCCTACATTGAAAAAGCGTGCAAAGGTACTATTTTTTTCTGAAATACACAAATGAAAGTTCATTTCATCATGATAAAAAAGAAAAAGAGACTGTCTGAATTTGTCAGACAATCTCTCTTAAGAAACATTCTGTGATGTCAAATCACGTATATGCTTAATTGTTTTTTGCTTTCTCTACGATAGCCTTGAATGCAATCGGCTGGTTCATAGCGAGGTCAGCCAACACCTTGCGGTTGATCAGCACACCTGATTTTTTGAGTGCGCCCATCAACTGGCTGTAACTCATACCTTCGAGACGAGCAGCGGCATTGATACGCTGAATCCACAGAGCGCGGAAATTGCGTTTCTTTGTCTTACGATCGCGATAAGCATATTGGAGACCTTTCTCCCAAGTGTTCTTGGCAACTGTCCATACGTTGGCACGGCCACCAAAATTGCCTCGTGTGAGGCTCATGATCTTCTTACGACGGTTGCGCGAAGCAACGTGATTTACTGATCTTGGCATAGTTCTTTACTACATTTTTGGTGGTTAATAAATCAGCGGAGCAGAAGCAACTCGCGTACCGAGCGCATATTGGTCTGGTCCACCATTGCAACGTGAGTAAGGTTGCGTTTCTGTTTCTTGGTTTTCTTGGTCAGAATGTGACTCTTGTAAGCGTGTTTACGCTTAATTTTACCGGTTCCGGTAAGAGCAAATCTCTTTTTTGCACCGGAATTAGTTTTTACCTTTGGCATTTTGTTTATATTTTAATGAGTTATTTAATCCGGTCGCAGGCAGCCTAAGGGGAAGCCTACCGACCCGTTTTTTCAATTTGCAATGTGTGAGTGAGAAAATTTGCAAATTCACGGCAATAATGCGCAATGCAAATCATTTACGAATTTACAAACTTACAAATTTCCACATTTATTGTTTTTTGGGCGAAAGATTGAGTATCATCCGTTTGCCTTCGAGGTTTGGCAGTGCATCGGGTTTGCCGTATTCGGCAAGGTCGTTGGCAAAGCGTGCCAACAGCAGTTCGCCCTGCTCCTTGAATACGATAGAACGCCCGCGGAAGAACACATACGCTTTCACTTTGTTGCCGTCTTTAAGGAACTCTTGTGCATGCTTCAACTTGAAGTTGTAGTCATGGTCATCAGTCTGCGGTCCGAAACGGATTTCTTTCACCTCCATTTTCTTGGAGTTCGCCTTCATCTCTTTCTCTTTGCGTTTCTTCTGGTAAAGGAACTTCTGATAGTCAAGTATCCGGCATACAGGAGGCGCAGCATTCGGGGAGATTTCCACCAAGTCAAGATTCTGCTCGTCCGCCATACGCATAGCGGCTTGGTAGGAATATATTCCCTGTTCTACGTTGTCGCCGACAAGGCGAACTTCATTGACGCCCCGAATCTTGTCGTTGATGCGGTTGGGCATCTCTTTCTCTACTCGACCACGTTGTGGTCTGTTGGGTGTTGTTGCTATAGTTTTATCCTCCTGTTAGTTGCGGGAGTCTTTGTCAGAAGTACCCCCATTCTTCTGCTTTTTCTCAAAGCGGCTTTTTTATTGCAAAGCCCTTTCCACGGAAAAGCGCGCAAAGTTACAACTTTTTTTTCGTTCTGACAAATAATTTTGCAAAAATATGTATTTTCCAATATGCATATTTGCGTATGTCAAAGAAATTATTTACCTTTGCCAGTCCAAAAGGCATAGTGGCGGCTTTTTTGTTTTACTAACTAAGTTTTATCACGTTTATCACGTAATTTGATGAAATCGTTCCATTCTCTTTTTCTTGCTCTGTCGGCAGTAGCCGTGAGCATTACATCATGCCAGGAACAGCCGTATATCAACAGTCCCGGCGGCAATGACAATAATCTTGAGTCTATTCCTACCGCTCCCATTCCCGATAACATTGACATTCCCGACAGTGCTATTACCGTAACGGAGGCGCGTACTATCTGTTCGCAGTTGGCAAGCGGCGCAAGCACTCCGAAGAAATACTATGTAAAAGGCTGGGTACAGAATGTAGCCTCCGGGCATGCCGATGCGGTATCCAATTACGGCAACGGCTTGTTTTATATGGCGGACATCAGCACGGGTACATCTACCCGCACTTTCTACGCCTACCAGGTTATGGGCAAAGACGGCAAACGTCTTCCCGCACCGGAGGCGGTCGCAGCGGGCGACTATGTGGTTATTTATGGTAACCTGACCAACTACAACGGTACATACGAAACTACAGGACGCGGTGCGGCGCAAATCTATTCCAGTACCAACGACATATTCAACGGCAAGATTGACACCACCCTCATTACTCCCGACCCCGAAGGGGCGGACGTGCCAGAAGGTACGCTTACCGTCTATCAGGCAAACGCTATTTGTGATACATTAGCAAACGGACAATCCACTCCTACCGAGGTGTATATCAAAGGATATGTGCGCAAGAACAGTACCGATAAGGCTACTATCGAAAAATATGGTAATGCCAACTTCACGATTGCACCTACTATTGACGATTCTTCCTATTCGACTTTCTATATTTATCAGGTGTATGGCAAAGACAAGAAGAAGTTTACCAGTCTCGACCAAGTAAAAGAAGGCGATTTTGTGGTAGTTTGCGGCAAGCTGACCAATTACAACGGCACATACGAGACCGTAGGACGCGGTGCATCATATGTTTATTGGAGCAATAATCCAAATTGGTAATTTGAGAATTAAACTTATTACAATCATTTATTTCGGACTAATAGACATTTATTTCATTCATTTCAATAATCAGTTTTATGAAAAAGTACTTACTTGTTGCCTTGATGGCAATTGCGAGCGTTGCTTATGTCAACGCACAGCCCCGTGCAATCGGTGCAAACCTTGGTTACGGTATTGGTTTCTCTTATCAACATGGTTTTGGTGCGTCCAATATGTTGGATGTTGCCGTTGATATTCCGTTCTTCAATGGTGTCGGCGGTATCGTTACATATGATTGGATAGATCCTTTCAATGCACCTGTTCCGTGGAATAACAAGGGTGAGTGGCATTGGTATATGGGTGTAGGCGGCACTGCCGGAATGTATGGTTTCTATGGTGCCGACGGTATAGGGTGGTATGCCGGTGTAGCCGGTCATATCGGTATAGAATATGATTTCTGGTTTCCATTCCAACTTTCATTGGATTGGCGCCCGAACATCGGCGTAACCAACTGGGGTTATGATAAAGTAGGATTTAATATCCTCGGTCTCTATAGCGGTATCAGTCTTGGTGTACGCTATAAATTCTAACCGATTGACAGAACATTCTGAGGGTACCTGACAGATAAAAGCAGGTACGATGTAACAAAAAGGGGCTGCTGTACGGCAGTCTCTTTTTGTTGTAACCGGTTGTTTATGAGACAGTTAGTATATCAGTTGAGCAGACCGGCAGAACGGGTGTATCATAATTGCCTGAAATACAAGCAAAGACAGCCGAATCACATTGTACATTCAAATAATCGTTTGTATCTTTGCAAAAGATTTAACATCAAAGTGTGGAACAAGACCGATAATCACATAGCCGTAAGAGGCCGTTTCGTATGTTCCGTCCCCACACTTTTACATCCGGAAACAGG